>JBKPNP010000355.1:0-2740 GCA_046732775.1 Acidobacteriota bacterium | reverse complement strand
ACCCTGGTCGATCAGGAAAAGAACAAGGCCTTCGTCCTGATGCAGTACTTCGGCTATCTCCGCAGGAATCCAAACGATCCGCAGGATGTTGACCACACTGGTTACGATTTTTGGCTGCACAAGCTCATTGATTTCAATGGCAACTATGTGGCAGCTGAGATGGTGAGGTCCTTCATCATTTCCGATGAATACAAAGGACGGTTTGGAAATTAGTTTGCCGTCCAGCTAACGGCCAAAGTAAAAAGCCCCAACGCTTGATGGCGCTGGGGCTTTTTACACTGACAAGCAGTTAAAGCTTTTCTTCCGGGTCGATGCGAATTTTCATTCGCTGCAACACCTGGACGTCCTCGTCGGTCAATTCCAGGCTACCTTCGCCGTCCTCATCGTCGCTCGCATGCGGGCGCAAACCAATCTCGAGTCGCAGCGTTAACTCCATTTCATATCCGGCATCGCGCAGCCGTTCGATCGCCTCAGCGACTCTCGATGAGTTCTCCACCGATTCGTTAATCGCAGTGCCGATATCCCGGACGATCTCTTTTGCTTCGTCGTCTATTTCCAATCCAAAGGCCTCACAAAAATCCTGGTGAATTGACTTCAATTCTCACGTTTAATGATGGAACCATGCTACGCGAGCGTCCGGCAGAGGGTCAACCGCGCAGTTTGTCCGACAAACTTCGGTTTGTCATGCCTGATTATAGCGACAAGCTGAAGCTTGTCGGACATCAAACTTCGACGACGCACGGCTGGCAAAGCCGCTTGAAATCGCCTCGCCGGTCTATTACTCTTACGTGTCCCCTTATACATCCTGTCGTCATACACGGAGAGGAGTCGCTCAGGACTTCTTCAGCTCGGCGTCATGCTTAAAACAATTGGAGTGCTTACTGGCGGCGGCGATGCGCCAGGTCTTAACGCGGTAATTCGTGCGGTCGTCACTACAGCCACGGGACAGTACGGCCTCAACGTAGTTGGCATAGAAGATGGCTTTGAAGGCTTGTTGGGTGATATGCAAACTCGCCCGCTTACCGCCGCAGACGTACGTGGACTACTGCCCAGAGGCGGAACGATCCTTGGGACGCGAAATCGCGGCAGGTTTGTAGAACGCAATGCGGAAGGTGGTTTATCTAAACCGTACGCGATCTACAACGAAGCGGTAAACAACCTGCGGAACAAACAAATTGACGCCCTGGTTGTCCTCGGTGGTGAAGGCACGTTGGAGATCGCTGCCGAGTTTGACCGGCTGGGTGTTCCGGTCGTCGGCGTCCCAAAAACTATCGACAACGATCTGGCCTGCACCGAACTAACATTCGGCTTCATCACCGCGCTCGACATAGCTACCGACGCGCTCGACCGGCTGCACACCACGGCCGAGTCTCATGAGCGCGTGATGATTCTCGAAGTGATGGGCCGGAACACCGGTTGGATTGCGTTGCACTCCGGCATCGCCGGCGGCGCTGACGTTATCCTGATTCCGGAAATTCCGTTCACCATGCAGTCTGTAGCAGATCGCATACGGGCCCGTGATGCAGCCGGATCGAATTTTAGTATTGTCGTCGCCGCTGAAGGCGCAATCGAGAGCGGCCACGATCTTATCTACCAGGACAAAGGCGATCGGCAGCATGCGCCGCGTCTCGGGGGCGTTGGAGCATATTGCCAGTTACAGCTGGAGCAATTGACGGGCAAGGAAACGCGTTGCGTGGTGCTCGGCCATCTGCAACGGGGTGGTAGGCCGAATGCTTTTGATCGTATGCTGGCGACGAATTACGGATCGTGTGCGGTACGCGCGGTGGTTGAGGGCAAGCGCGGAGTGATGGTGGCGCTTCAGGCGGGAGACGTAATCACAGTCCCGATCAGCGAAGCGATTGCCAACATCAAAACTGTGCCGGCAAATGGTCAACTCGTGCGAACTGCCCGCGATACAGGAATTTCGTTCGGCGCGCCTAATGAAGCGATGTACCACGGTCAAAGCGCCTGATCGAAATGCCCTGAAGAGGAAGGCGGACTGATCCGCTCAGTGAAAGGTCAAACATTGTCAGCTGACATCAAAAATAAACTGCAAACCGAACTCGACGAGCTCGAGTCCGAACTACGAGTTCACCTGCCGAAGGAAATCAAACGGGCACTGGAATTCGGCGACCTGCGAGAGAATTCCGAATACCGTGCGGCCCTCGACCGGCAGAACGTGGTCAAGGCGCGCATAGTCGAGTTGCGGCAGCGCATAAGCGAGATTGGCTCGATCGACGTTTCGAAAATCTCGCACGATAAAGCCGGCTATGGATCGACGCTGGTGTTGTACGACGCGGAGAAAGATGAAGAGGTGACTTATCGTCTGGTGACACCTGAAGAGAGCGATCCGCAAGGCGGGTTGATCTCTACTACTTCACCCGTAGGCCGCAGTTTGATGGGTAAGGAAGAAGGCGACGAAGTAGTGGTACGCACTCCCGCCGGCGCCCGCAATTTCGAGATCCGGCGACTGACAACAATTCACGATCAGGCCGACGCAAAATAACAGCGCCGCGAATTCATCTCTCGCACTTGAGCTAAGACCATACCAATCGTGGGTCGACGAATTCAGAACCGGGAGCGGTAGCGACCGGGTCGAGCGTAGTGCCCTAATTTCAATTCTTCTCTGTGCTACCTCGGTGAACTCTGTGTCTCTGTGGTGATGAAAGTTAGGCAAATACTCACCACCGAGACACAGAGAACACGGAGGAGGCACAGAGGATTTCAAATTAGGTCACTA
>JBKPNP010000354.1:0-1003 GCA_046732775.1 Acidobacteriota bacterium | reverse complement strand
CGCTCGACGCACCGCGAGAAGCGGCTCGGTACAGTCATTCTGTTTGTTACCTCGCGCTGCAACGCGTTCTGCAAAACCTGCTTCTATCACGAAGAACTGAATCAACCTGGCGACTTAACCTTCGCGCAAATCGAAAAGATTTCGCGCACGATGTCGCCCATCACTGACTTGTGGCTTTCCGGCGGTGAACCCACGCTGCGGCGGGACGTGCCGGCGATTATCGACCTGTTCGTTCACAACAACGGCGTGCAGCGCGTAATCATGCCCACCAATGCGCTAATTAAAACGCGTGTGTTTGAAATCGTCGAACGGGCGCTGGCAAAGCATCCCGATCTCGATCTCTATTTAAATGTTGCCCTGGATGGTTACGGTAAGACGCACGACGAAATTCGTGGCGTGCCGGGAAACTGGGAAAAGGCGCTGGACTGCATCACTTTTCTTTATCCGCTCAAAGAAAGGTTTGGCGATCGCTTTCGCTTAAACGTCAACACAGTTGTTTGCGCCGATAACTACATGGAGATCGAGAAACTCGGCGAGTACATGTGGGAAAACTTCTCGCTCGACGGTCAATACTTCAACATCGTTCGCGGTGAAACTCTGGTGGGCGACGAAATCAAACAAGTGCCGCTTGAAATATTACCGGCGATGTACGAATACATCTCGAAACTCACCAAACGTTACGGCGATCGCATGTTTGTCGCTGACGATGCCGGCAAGCGGTTCGTAAAAAATGTCGCCTATGTCGGCGCCATCACCACGCACTATCGCACCCAGCACGCCAATTTTGAGACGCCGACTGCCTGGCCGTTTCCGTGCACTGCGGGGGAAACAACTGCGGTGATTGACTACAATGGCGACGTGCGCGCCTGCGAGTTGCGTGAGAAGTTTGCCAGCCTTGCGGACTACGATTACGACTTCGGCGCGCTCTGGTCAGCACAGGAACGTGAGACGGAAGTCAGCGCCATCGAAGGCGGTAAAGCCTGTTGGTGTACACACGTGTGCT
>JBKPNP010000353.1:0-2457 GCA_046732775.1 Acidobacteriota bacterium | reverse complement strand
TACGATTCCCGGCAAAGGTTCCTTTGAAAATGTCAGGCTCGAGGCCCGCCCGGATTCTGAAAAGCGTTTCGAAGAGTGGAAGTGGAGTGACAATCCGTTCGTTGGCAGTCGCGAATTTCAGGGTTTAAAAGTGATGATGGTTTTGATGTCTAACTGGGATATCAAAGACTCGAACAACGAGATTGTGTCAGTGAAGGGCAGCGACAGATTGCGCTACATCATCAGCGATCTGGGGGCGACTTTCGGCAAGACCGGCAGCCTGCCATTTTTCTGGCGCTTCACGCGCAGCCGAAATAAACCCGAAGATTATGAAAAGGCGACTTTTGTCAAAGAAGTCGACGGCAATTACGTCGACTTTCATTACGGCGGCAAGAAACGCGAGGTCTTCGACGATATAACCGTGGCCGACGCGAGATGGATTGGCCACTTGTTATCCCGTTTGAGCCGGCGACAAATTACCGACGCTTTCCGTGCGGCGAATTACGACCGCCAGGACCAGGCGGTGCTAACGGCCGCAGTTCTTGATCGCATCGATCAACTCGTGCACCTGCCGAATACTTTCGACCGCGAGTCTTCACGGTCAAGTCAGTTTCGCCGGCGCGAGTAAAAGCGGTACGCGAAGTAAATCAACAGGCCCACCGCCGCGGCAATAGCGGCGGCGCGCGCCTCCTGCCAGGTACTATGAGCTAACAACCAAATAGCGAGCAGCAAGGCGAGCACCGCGATCACTGTGCCGTAGGGCAAGCGGAATAGCGGGGCCGGTACGTCCGCGCGCCTGCGGAAGACAGCGAGCGAAAGACAGGTGGCGCCGTAGGTGACGAGTCGCGCGATGGCGCTGATCGTCAGCGCAGCCACGAACGAACTCTTCAACGTCAGAAAGAGCATCACCGCGCCGGTGATCAGAATCGAAATGTAAGGCGTGGCAAAGCGGCGATGCACAGCCGCCACAAATGCGGGTAGTTGTTTCTGCTCTGCGATCGCAAATGGAATTCGGGAGCCGGAGAGGATCAGGATATTCAGGTTCCCGATGATTGAAACAATCGCGCCGGCCGAAATAATCGCACCGCCCGCGGCGCCCATGAAGCTTGTTCCCGCGTCCGCAAGCGGCCGTTGTGATTGCGCCAGCTGCGGCAAGGTGCCGACGCAGACTACCTGGATCAGGATGTAAAGCAAGGCCACCACCGCGATCGCCACCAGCAGCGCCTGCGGCAAGTGCTTTTTAGGATTACGAACTTCGCCGGCAGGAATCGCGGCCATCTCGAAACCGGTAAAGGCATAGATAAGCAGAAGTACTGACTGCGAGAACGCGCCCGACGTAGGAGTTGCGCCCAGCGTGAACGCCGCCGGCCGCAGAAAGAACAAGCCGACAGCGATGAAGATAATTATTGGGATCAGTTTGCCGACCGTGAAGATGTTGCTGACGACCGCTGCCTGCCTGATGCCGATCACATTGATCGTGGCGAGAACCAGGACAACAACGACTATGATCGATGCACGCCAAACGGGACTGGTGGCGAGCGGCAGAAAATAGCCAAGGTACGCGACCAGCAGATTGCAATTTGCCGCAAAGGCCGTGATTCGCGCCAGCCAGATCAGCCAACCAATCTCGAAAGCTATCGTGGGTCCGAATGCGTGTTGGGCATAAAGGTAAGGGCCGCCAGTGGCTTCAAAGCGGCTGCCGACCTCGGCGAAACACAAAATAAAGAGGGTGACGACGATCGCGCAGACGACAAAAGCGATCAGGCTGTAAGCGCCGATGAGCGAAAACACTTTAGCCGGCAACCCGAAAATACCGGCGCCGATGATTCCGTTTATGGCTATCGCGATCAAATCCCAACGCCGAATGCCGCGGATCAATCCTTCGTCGGATGCCGATACTTTTGTCACCGCGTTGCTTATAATCTAAATCGCTCGCTGGCACAATCATTTCAAAATCTGATTTCGTTCAATAACTATGAAAGCCAAAAGTTCTCATGTCTTATCAACAGTCGTCGTTGCTGCGGTCTTATTCGTTGTTACACCGTTCGTGCGAAGTCAGCAGACGCTAAAGCCGGGGCTTCAGTCGTTAGTCGATGATGCGGCCAAAACGGCAATCGATAAATTTGCCGATCAGAAACTTGAGCCCACCCAGCTCTCGATCACGCTCATTGATCTTCGCGATGCAGCCCATCCGGTGCAGGCGAGCTTCCGCGGAAACGAGCGCATCTATCCGGCCAGCGTGGTGAAGTTGTTTTATTTAGTCGCAGCGCATCGCTGGCTGGAAGACAAGAAGATTGATGACACGCCGGAACTGCGCCGGGCGCTGAAGGACATGATTGTCGACTCCTCAAACGAAGCGACGCAATACGTCGTTGACGTGATCACGCACACCACGGCCGGCTACGAGTTGCCACCGGCGGAAATGGCTGAGTGGCAGCATCAGCGTAATGCTGTGAATCGTTATTTTTCATCACTCGG
>JBKPNP010000352.1:0-2600 GCA_046732775.1 Acidobacteriota bacterium | reverse complement strand
ACTCAGCAACTCGCGGCTTCAGCCGTTCAATCAGGGCGCCCCGGCCAATCTGTTCCAAAACCTCAAGTCCCTTCGGGTCTCCGAGACTGACCAGAGCTTCTCCGCTGGCCGTAGCCAGAGTTTGGTTTCCCTCTGCAAAGGCTTTGTTTGCCGTGTTTGCGATAACCGCAAAGGCCTCTGGACTGCCACTGCCGACCCGACCCAGCAGTCGAATTGCGGCGGCCCGAACCTGCGAATAGTTCCCTCTCTCCGCGTATTTAAGTCCGACCGCCAACGAACGCTTGTCCCGCTGTTCGGCTAAGCCGGTCAGCGCCGAAACACGAATATTGTCGCGCCAGGATGCCGTACTGAGCAGTTTTACCAACGCCTCATACGATTCAGGAGTCTGGGGCGCGCCCAGGGCGGTCGCAGCAGCCTTGATAACCGCGTAACTGGGATCATCGAGCAACTTTACGTACAACGCTGGCAGTGAAGGGTCCTTGAGTCCAGCCAATGAGGTAACAGCGCGGGCGCGAACGCGAGCATCGGTATCTCTCACCGCGCCGACAAGAGCCACACGTGCCGCGTCCGAGTTCACGCCCGCCAGTGCCGTCGCCGCTTCGACACGTACCGCCCAAAACTTGTCGTGAGTTAAGGCGCCAGCCAGTTCATCCGCTATCCGTGTCTTGTCAGCCACTGACGCGGAGCCTGCGGCCCGTTTTTGCAGTTCGGTTAGCGCCCATATTCTTCCGAGCACGTCGGCATCACTCTTCATCTGATAAGCCAAATCCTCGACCGGCTTTTCAAATTCCAATTCCTTTATCAATGTGCCGTGGTAATCAAAATTGACCAGCAGAGGCTTTGAATCCACTTTGAAGGTGAAGGTCTGTTGTTTCTTCGGCAGAATCTGAACGCGCTCCACCCGCGTACCCGAGCTCGCACTGATTTCGATATTTACGGGCATCTGGAACAGTGAAACCTGCGGAAATTGCGAAGTCGCATCCGCCGTTTGCACTTGCTCAACCGACAGTGCCAATACCTTCGCCGATGGATCGTAGGTTTGCGTTACGCGAAACACCGGGTGACCCATCTTGTAGAGCCACTCATCGAAGAACCAGTCCATGGCTTGTCCGGTCGATTCTTCAATCGCTATGCGAAACTGCTCCGTGTCGACCGGCTGATTCGCGTATTTGCGAAGGTAATAGTTGATTGCGCGCCACCAATTTTCTTCACCCAGCGTCAGCCGCAGCATGTGCAGGACTGCACCGCCACGCGGATATGCATAGGTGTCGAACACGGCGTCAGGGTTCACGTAGTTCTTAGTAACAATCGGACGGCGTTTGCCTTGCCGCCATGCCACGAGGTACGCATCCTGGTTAGCCTTCACGTCCGAATAAAGAAAATCATCCTGGCCCAAGTGGTGTTCGTCCCACATCGCCTGGAAGTACGTCGCGAAACTTTCGTTGAGCCAAATGTCAGACCAGTCTCTGCAGGTGACGTAATCACCAAACCACTGATGCGCCAGCTCATGCGACTGCAACCCGTCACTGTTTGAATCGAGTTCAGTTCGCGCATCGTGAATCATGTTGTCCGTTTGCGTCGTCGCGCTGATGTTCTCCATCCCGCCGCCAAAATCGCGTACGGTAGTTTGCGCGTACTTTGCATACGGGTACTTCAACCCCGTCTTCTCCGAAAAGAACTTCACCATCTCAGTTAACCGTGCGGCGGTGATCTTCCCTTCCTTCACTTCGTTCGGATAAACATTAGTGACCACTGGAATTCCCTGATACTCACCGCCGACGGCAACGTATTCGCCAACCACAATCGAAGTTAAGTAACTTGCGTGCGGCTGATCTATTTTCCAATGGAAGGTGCGCGTGCCGTCCCGGTTTTCTTTAGTCTCGAGCAGCTTGCCGTTTGAGATAACAGAAAATGGCTTCTCTACAGTCGCAGTAATCTCGGAGGTGAAGAAATCATTCGGGTGGTCGTAACACGGAAACCAGTAATGGTTGTATTCACTCTCGCCCTGCGACCAAATCTGCCGCGGCTTTGAAGAGTCCTCCGGAGTCGGCTTGATAAATCTCAGGCCCGCTCCAACCAGCCCGGCCAGCCGGGCCTGCGCTCCCTGGGTCTGATATTCGATAACCAGCGTCAGTTCGTCTGCCGGTTGAAAGGGGCGACCGAGCTCGATGCGCAGCTTTTGATTCGGCAAATCCTGGATGAACTTGAGGGGATTCGGTCCCATTTTTATTGAGGTAATTGTCATTTCTGCGGCGTCCAGCTCAATCTGGCGTAGATCGGAAAGGAGCGGCTTGAACACCATTGTCTCGACGCCAATTACTTGTTCGCGGTCCCAGTCAAACCTTAAATCGAGGGCGACGTGACGCGTATCAAAGTCGTGATCGGGAATGAAACGAGTTGGTGGTAAGCCACGCGCTTGCTGCGCCGTCTGCAGGACCTTGTCGAGCACCAGCAACGGTTTCGCAAAAGCAACCTGCGTGAATCCGAGAATGACTAACAGCGAAAGAACTGAAAGTTCGCGTCGAACAACATTACGCTTCATTGAAGATGACTCCTCGAATCGATCGCTCGATACTTAACGATTATGACCTGCTTATCAG
>JBKPNP010000351.1:0-4776 GCA_046732775.1 Acidobacteriota bacterium | reverse complement strand
CCGCCGCCGAAAGATGCAAGCAGTACCAAGTCATCTTTCTCAATCCTGCCCGCTTCAACGCATTCATCTAACCCAATCGGAATCGACGCCGATGACGTGTTCCCATGCATCGCAATGTTTGAATAAACGCGCGCGTCTTCCACGTTCAGTTTCTTTGCCACTCCGTCGGTGATGCGCTGATTGGCTTGATGCGGAATAAAAATCTTCACGTCATCAGCCTTCACACCCGCTTCGTCCAAAACCTCGCGCGAAATGTCGGCCATCGAGCGAACCGCAACCTTGAACAGCTCGTTGCCTTTCATTTTGAAAAAGTGATCGCCGGCCGCCAACGTCTCCGCTGAAGGAGGCCGCCTGGTGCCGCCACCGGGCGAGTACAACTGCTCGAGGTACCTGCCGTCAGACCGAATACGCGCAGCCAGAATGCCTTGACCGTTGTTGACTGGACCGAGCACCGCCGCGCCGGCACCGTCTCCAAACAAAACGCAGGTCTGGCGGTCGGTGTAGTCAACGTACTGGGTCAACACTTCAGCGCCGATCACCAGGGCATATTTCGTTTGACCGGTGCGAATCATCGTATCGGCCATCGTGACGCCATAAACGAAGCCGGAGCAGGCCGCGACGATATCCATGGCCGCAGCTTTGTTGGCGCCGAGCTCAGCCTGGATGATGCAGCCGGTGGAAGGAAGAATTTGATCCGGAGTTACGGTGGCGCAGAGGATTAAATCGATGTCTTCGGGTTGCAGTCCGGCGCGTTCGATCGCCTGACGCGCAGCGCGCACGGCGAACATCGAGGTGTATTCGCCTGGAGCCGCTTTTCGCCGCTGCTTAATACCGGTTCGAGTCGTAATCCATTCGTCGGACGTCTCGACAATTTTTTCCAGCGCGGCATTCGTTAGAATGCCTTCGGGATAAGCGTGGCCTGTGCCCAGTATTCCTGCGCGAATATTTCCCATTCAGTCCTCAGTCAGTGATTTGTGGCGCGTAATACTATCCACACGTCCGCAGGTAACGCAAACTGCTAGTTTGCGTCCGCGTTCAATGTCAGCCACCAAACGCAAACTAACAGTTTGCGTTACACAGCCAGCAGGGCGTTGGTCTCGGCAATTCCCTTTTCGATTCGCTCGCCCGCGCGGTTTTCTGAAAACTCTTTCACACTGCGAATTGCATTACGAATCGCGCGCGCGTTTGAACTGCCATGCCCGATTACAACGATCTTCTGCACTCCAAGTAACGGAGCGCCGCCATGTTCAGAGTAATCCAGTCGCTTCTTGATGTTGCGAAACGCGGGCTTTGCCAGTACCGCTCCCGCTTTGGTTACCGCGGACGCTGTTAACTCGCGTTTGATCATCGACAGCATTGCGTCAGTCAAACCTTCCGACAGTTTGAGCATGACGTTGCCGGTAAAACCGTCGGTAACAATTACGTCTACGGAACCTGAAAACACGTCGCGGCCTTCGACGTTCCCCATGAAGTTAAGGCTGGTAATTTCGCGCAACAAAGGAAACGCCTCCTTCGTCAGATCGTTTCCCTTCGCCTCTTCTTCACCGATGCTCATCAGCCCGACGACCGGGTTCACGGTGCCGAGCACAGATCGAGAATACGCGTCACCCATGATCGCAAACTGCGCCAGGTGCTGCGGTTTGCACTCGGAATTGGCGCCAACGTCCAACAGCAATGTCGGTTTATTGGATTTGGTAGGGATAAGGGCGGCAAGCGCGGGGCGGTCAACACCGGGCAACATGCCAATAACCATCTTCGCAGTGGCCATTGCCGCGCCGGTGTTTCCGGCGGAAACAAAACCGTCGGCCTTCCCGTCAGTCACCAGGCGCGTACCGATTCTCAAGGAGCTCTTCTTCTTGCGTCGCACGGAAGTCATTACCGGCTCGCCCATGCCGATCACTTCCGCTGCTTCCACTAACTCGATACCGCGGTCGCCGTCACCACGCCAACCGCAACGTTTCAACTCGGGTTCCAGCTTTTCGGGCTGGCCCACCAGAATCACTGTTACGCCGAGATCTCGTGCGGCAGCGAGTGCCCCATCAATCTCTGCGTGCGGTGCGTGGTCGCTGCCCATCGCATCGAGAACGACTTTTCCCGTAAGTCGCACCGCATCCTTCGACTGTGTTCGCACTGAAACGTATTGTCAGCAGGTTTACGTTTGTTCGACCCGCACAACCTGGCGGTCTTTGTAGTAGCCGCACTTGGGGCAAACCCGGTGTTGCAGGCGGGGCTCCTGGCAATTAGGACAGAGGCTGGTCTGCGGCAGGCGCAGAGCGTCGTGCGCGCGTCGTTTACCGCGGCGAGCTTTCGAATGTCTTCGCTTAGGATTTGGCATGATTACTCCAATTTCGTAAATCGTGAATGGTAAATGGTGAATCGTAAAACGCAGGTCGGCAGTGACTCTTTACGATTGACTATTTACCGTCCACCAGTTCTTTCAATCCCGCCCAGCGGGGATCCACTTCGCGGGTCTCACACCCGCACTCAACTGAATTTTTGTCGGCACCACAATTTGGGCAAAACCCTTTGCAGTCGTCTTTGCAAACGAGGTGATCCGGAACAGCCAGCAATAACTCTTCAGTGACCAGATCGTCGACGTCGATAACTTCGCCGTCAAACACCGTCAGGTTCAGGTCTGACTCGGACAGCTCAAGCAATTGCTGCGCTTCGTACTCCGCCGTAGTTACAAATTCCACGTCAAAGCGCGAATTGACCGGCACTTCGATCGGCTTCAGACAGCGGTCGCACTCAACTTGAAGAATTGCGTTGACCTTGCCCTGTACGCGCGCGCGTGGGCCCTCGGCGCGAACCTCACCGGATACTTCCGGCGGCTGACGGATCGTTACCCTATCGTCTGCTGGGGTGAGCTCACTGGCCGCGTACTTGTGCGCAAACGACCCCCGACCGTTTTCAAGATTTGCCAGCTCAATCCGCATCAACTAACACCCTGCTGCGAATAGCTCAATTTAGCGGCTAATGCGCAAAAAGCCATTATAACTACGAAGTCAGGAGTGTCAACGCGACGAAGCGAGGATGAATGTCCGACAAGCTTCAGCTTGTCGTCGCTCCGGACCGACAAACTGAAGTTTGTCGAACAAAGCGGGCGGGACGCCCGCGGTCCGATCTACCGTTCGCTAAATGCGTTCAGCGCGTCCTGTCGCAGCGCTTCCGCCAGGCGCCGGTCACCGCCCGTGATCAGTCGTCGAGATTTCGTTGGAAAACTGTGAAATAGCGATGCAGTCTGATGTAGCTTTCGTTTAGGCTTGCCGGCGGCGGCCGAGGCACGCTCAAAATAATCTTCGGCCAAACGCTGCTGCCCACCGCGTTCGCAAATCAGCCCGAACAACTGGAACGCCTCGACATAGGTTGGATCGAGCTGCAGCGCTTTTCTCAAATGGCGCGTGGCCATCGCGTCGCGGCTGAGCTGGTAGTAGAGGCAACCGAGCGCGTAGTGGGCCTCCGGCGAGTTTTTGCTCGCGAGCGCGAGCTTGAACTCTTGCAACGCCCGCGGCCATTTAGCTTCAGCCACAAACAGACGTCCCAAACCATAGTGCGCAGCGAACGTTGAGCCGCCCAGCCGAGTCGCGCTGTTTAAAAGCTCACGCGCACGTTCGACCTCACCTTCGTCCGCGCAGGTCAACCCCAGCAATAGAGAGACGCGACCGTCGCGTGGCGTTAGGTCATGAGCTCTGGCAAGGTACGCCTGCGCCTGACGCGTCTTGCCCAGCCGGAAATAACATTCGCCGATGAAGTAGAGCAGAGTGGCGTTGTCGTTATCGGCTGAGGCTGCACGTTGGAGTGCGCGGATACCGCGGACAGTTTGGTCGTCCTCGAGCAGCAAAAACCCTTCATTGAGGTACTGCTCAAAAACGATGGGCTGATCACTGTGATGTGTAGCGAGCAGTCGCAAACGCAAGTCCTCGCGCCGCTCGCTTTCAAGTTGCTCTTCCGCGTCCTTCTGGCTGTGATGCATCCACAGGCGTTCGAGCCGATCCGGCTCAACCGTGCCGTCGTCAGTCAGAATTGCGGTCAGCGCCTTTATGAGGGCGCGATCGAAATGTGAATGCTGTGCCTGCCGTAAAAGCAGATCGAGTCCTCGATCCAGTTTGTCGGTGAGCCGGTCGAGACGATTCTCGAGTGCGGAGATGCGCTCGAGCAGGTGTTCGTCGTTTGAAGTGGCTGGATCGATGCCTTCGTAACGTGCCCCGGCCGGCTCCACAATGATCATCAACCGCGTGCCGCAGCGCGCGCAGTATTCCTGGCCAAGCGGATTCGCCGCGAGGCACTTCTGGCAATAATGCGATATAGCGGACACAGTGGGCAGTGGACAGCAGTCAGTGGACAGTCGTCACTTGTCGATGATCGTTGCGACCCATCAACGCAGCTCAAGTGGCAACCGCGAACTCGAAACTCGAAACTTGAAACTCGCTGTTAGTATTCATAAAAACCGCGTCCGGCTTTCTTGCCGAGCCAGCCGGCATCAACGTAACGCTTAAGCAAGGGGCAGGCACGATACTTCGGGTCACCTAGGCCATCGTATAGCACATTTAATATTGCCAGGCAGACATCAAGGCCGATGAAATCGGCAAGCTGCAGCGGGCCCATCGGGTGGTTCATGCCGAGCTTCATGATGCCGTCAATACTCTCGCGCGTAGCGACGCCTTCGTAAAGCGTAAAGATGGCTTCATTAATCATAGGCATCAGGACGCGGTTGGAAACGAAGCCGGGTGAATCGTTGCAGTCGAGCGCGGTCTTGCCAAACTTCTCCGTTAACTC
>JBKPNP010000350.1:0-8599 GCA_046732775.1 Acidobacteriota bacterium | reverse complement strand
CTGAGGTAGCTCAAGGTCTGCATCACCTGCGATCGATTCATGCCCTCGTCTTTAATCCTTTCGATCGGATCGTTTGGATCTTTTGCCGGTTCAGTTGCTGCCGGTGTAGGGGACGGTGTCGGCTGTTGTGCAAACGCGGTAAACGGCGAGACAACAAACATGAAGAGCAGCAAAAGAGCTGCAAAGCGTCTTAGCATCTCAATCTCCTAAGTTTTCAGAATTGACTTCAGCGGTGTTCAGTCGTGGCAGGGAAATAATACCGAAACGCTTCGCGATCCACTAATTCGGAGGGACGACCAGAAAAACCTAGAGGGTCCACAGAGCGCATGACTTTTGAAGTGCGGTGACCTGTCACCGCCTCTGGTTTTGAGCTGCGACCTGTCGCGGCTCTGGCTTTCGAGCAGCAACCGCGGCATCAAGCCGCCGCGAAGAAAAAGCGGAGACAGGTCACCGCACTCCAAAAGCCAGGCGCTCCGGACCGCAAGCAGCTTACTTCTTAGCCTTAACTTTCTCGCCTGCCGTCTCGCTCGAGTTGTAATCGCAGTCCTCGTTCGCGCAGTGTCTGAAGGTGCCTTGCTTCTTCGTCGTTTTCTCGAGCAGGAAGGGCGCCTTACATTTCGGGCAGGCTTCTGCGACGGGCCTGTCCCAATAAACGCGATCACACTCCGGATAGGCACCGCAGCCGTAAAACACTTTGCCGCGTTTCGACTTCTTGACAACCAACTCGCCCTTACAGCCGGGACGCGCGCACGCAACTCCGGTTGATTCCTGCTTGATGTATTTGCACTTGGGATAATTCGAACAGGAAATAAACTCACCGAACCGCCCGAAACGCCGCACCAACTGCGCATCATCAAGCGGGCATTTCTCGTCGATCGGCACCGGCGCCGGGGCTGCCGCGCCGCTCTTGGCGATCTTGCGAATGTTTCGGCATTCGGGATAACCGGTACAGCCGAGAAAGGGCCCAAAGCGTCCGCGCTTCAACTGCATCGGCTTGTCGCACAGTTCACAAATCTCAGGTTCCGCGGCAGCTTCGCCGGCCGCGCCCTCGGTACCTTCGCCGCCACCATTCGTGCTGACTTTAGGTTCGGCATCGCGCGTCGCGCCGCAGTTCAAACACTTGAGATACTTGCCGAAGCGCCCTCGCTTGCGCACCATCCCCTTGGTTTCGCATTTGAGGCAAACTTCGTCGGTGGGTATCTCCTCGTTCTTTATACGGCCGGTGTAGTCAGTAAACGCTTTCAGGTCTTTTGAAAACTTGTCGTAGAACTCATGCAGGGCGTCAGTCCATTTCAGTTTGCCTTCTTCGACGCTGTCGAGCTCCTCTTCCATCCGCGCCGTATAGGTCTCATTAAATAAGTCGTCGAATCCGCCTTCAATGAGCAGATCGTTAACCGTCTTGCCGAGGTCGGTGGGATGGAAACGCCCTTCGCGTTTCTCAACGTAGTCGCGGGCCACGATGGTGGTCATGATCGCGGCGTAGGTTGACGGCCGGCCGATTCCCTTTTCCTCGAGGGCTTTTACGAGCGTGGCTTCCGTAAAGCGCGGCGGCGGGTCAGTGAAATGCTGGTCAGGCTTGATGCTGTTCAGCGCGAGCGTTTCGCCTTTTTCAACCGCCGGTAAACTGCGCTCAGCCTCTTCGTCCTCTTCGGTCTTCTCGTCGCGGCCTTCCTGGTAGATTTTCAAAAAGCCATCAAACTTTTGCACCGAACCGCTGGCGCGAAATATCAGGCGTCCAGCGCCAATGTCGATCGTAGTCTGATCGAAAATCGCGGGCGTCATCTGAGACGCTACCGAGCGCTGCCAGATCAAGCGATACAGCCGCAGTTCGTCTGCGCTCAAATACTTTGCGAGCGAGTCAGGCGTACGCGCTACATCGGTGGGTCGAATCGCTTCGTGTGCGTCTTGCGCGTCTTTTTTCGATCGGTAGTGAATCGCTTTCTCAGGCAGGTAAGGAGCGCCGTACTGCTGCATGATGAAATCGCGCACTTCACCCAGCGCGGCATCGGAGACACGCGTTGAGTCAGTGCGCATGTAGGTAATCAAACCCACTGAACCTTCAGCGCCTATTTCGATGCCTTCGTAAAGCTTTTGCGCGACCATCATGGTGCGCTTCACGGCCCAACCCAGTTTGCGCGCAGCTTCCTGTTGCAGCTTCGAAGTGATGAACGGCGGAACTGGATTCCGTTTCCGTTCCTTCTTCGTTACTTCGTTGACGACGAACGTCTGCTGATTTGCCTCGGCGACAATGTCCGCGGCCTTTGTTTCGTCTCCCAGCAAAATCTCACTGGGTTTGATGTCCTGATCGAAGCCGCCGGTCTTGACGGTCTGCTCTCCAACTTTGAAAAGCCTGGCATCGAAAGCGGGCGGCAGTTTGGCGGCGAGATTGGCCGTGATTGTCCAATACTCGGTTTTCACGAACTGCTCGATTTCGCGTTCACGCTCAACCACCATTCGCAACGCGACAGACTGTACGCGCCCGGCGCTCAGTTTCCCGCCGACAGTTTTACAAAGGAGCGGCGAAACCTTGTAACCAACGAGCCGATCCAAAACGCGCCGCGCCTGCTGCGAATCCACCAGGTTCTTATCGATCTGCTTCGGGTGCTCGAACGCTTCGTTTACCGCACGCTTCGTGATCTCATTAAACATCACGCGAAAGGTCGCTTTGGCCGGACGCTTCGGCACAATCTCTTCCGCAAGATGCTGACAAATCGCTTCCCCTTCGCGGTCAGGGTCAGCCGCGAAATAGATGTTTTCAGCGGCTTTGGCGGCCGCCTTTAGTTCCGAAACAATCTTCTTGTTATTGCGCTTCTTCGAGTCGGGAATTACTTCGTAGGTGGGCTTGAAGTCGTCGTCAACGTCTACTCCCAGTCCTTTCGACGGCAGATCTTTTATGTGGCCTATCGAGGCCTTAACCAGATAGTCCTTCCCCAAATATTTGTTTATCGTCTTCGCCTTTGCGGGCGACTCAACTATTACTAAGTTTTTTGCCATTACATTCTTCTAACAAAACATTTGCCCGGTAGGGCCCTAACTAAATCTCTCATCTCGAGCGTTAAAAGCGCTGCAGTTAAATCTGAAATCGTTAACCGGCTCTGATTCACGAGCGCATCAATGTGCGCCGGATTGTCAGCCGAAAGCAACTTGAAAACCGATTGTTCAAATCCAGTTAGTCCCTGCGGCACCATTGCCAGTTGGTCGGCAAGCGACCGCTGCTTCTTCTTATCGACCAGCGGCGGCGGCAGCAATCGTGCGGCAATTTGCGGCGGCAACTCGGCGGCGACATCCTGCCACTGCTGCACCAACTTCGCCCCCGCGCCCTTAATCAGATAGTTGGTGCCGAACGAATTGCGCGAGGTGATGTTGCCGGGCACCGCAAACACTTCGCGGTTCTGCTCGATTGCCAACCTCGCCGTTATCAATGAACCGGAATTCTCCGCCGCCTCAACCACGATCACGCCCAAACTCAAACCGCTAATGATGCGGTTGCGATAAGGAAAGTTTTCCGAGACCGGCGGCGTGGCCAAAGGAAACTGCGAAACCAGCGCGCCGCCGGCGTTCAGAATTTCCTCCGCTAACTTCTTGTGATCGCGCGGATAAACCTGATCAATGCCGGTGCCCAGCACGGCGACGGTGCGACCACCACCTTCAATCGCGGCGCGATGTGCGGCAGCGTCAATGCCCCGTGCAAAACCGGAAACGATGGTGACGCCACGCTGCGCGAGATCACGCGCCAGCATCGATGCGGAATTTTGTCCGTACGTGGAACACTTACGCGATCCGACGATCGCCACGCACGGTTGTTCCAAACATGCTGCCCAGGCGCCTTTAACGTAGAGCGCGACGGGCGGATCAAAGATCTCTCTTAGCAGCGGCGGATAAACACCATCATCCAGCAGCAGAATATCGCCGCCGATCTTTCTGACTTCGGCCAACTCCCCCTCGGCCTTATCGTGCTGGTCGCGAGCGATGATGGAGTCAATTGCCTCTGGCAACAGACGCAATTTCTCCAGCTCCGCACGCGTCGCACGGTATACCGCCTCGGCCGATCCAAAGCGCTCGAGCAACTTGGCCACCGCTCTCGGCCCGATGCCCGGCGTCATGTTTAGTGCAATCCAGTCACGCATTCGATTTCGGATTTCGGATTTGGGATTGCGGATTAGCGCTCTTTGAATTCTTGATTGTTCGTATCGAAGCAACCACTATTGCGACAATCTCATCAGCCTCATTCATTAAGTCCGCGATTCGACTCTTCTTTACAATCTCGGCATCAATCAATAATTCCATCCAGTAAATTGTTTCATCGGCCTCTTCTTCGACGATACCCATTTTAGAAACGAAGTCGGGTTTGGACCTGGCCCTGCATGCAGCACGATAATTCGCACCCACTGACGAGCCGCATCGAAGCATCTGATTTCGAATTACGTTAGCCGCTGGCGTACGCGGTAAGCTTTCAGCCAAACGAATGACCCGCAGAGCAAACGCGCGAGTACGACCCTTCATGTCCTCAGCATTCATAAGCAATTTCCGTCGGGCAGATCACTCAGAATTCATTAACTTCCGGAATCCACATTCCGAAATCCGCATTCCGCAATCGAATGGCGGAGGCGTGTAGGAATCGAACCTACCTGAGCCTGTTCTCACAGTCTCACTAACGGTTTTGAAGACCGCGCCATTCACCAGAACAGATTCGCCTCCCTATTTCAAACAACGTACAAACAAGAACCCGGCGCCATCGGAGCGAAACCCTACGCGCCAAACTCAGAGACTGTCAAGCACGCCCGTTTGACCACCTCGATCAAAACGATGCCAGAATTCCAGCCGACCATAGGGAAGCGAACTTGACTCAACTCCGCACTCGCAGCTATTCTTCAAAAACCGAACGAACGTTCGAACGATGAGATAAATGCGCGGAATTCCCCTGTAAAAAGAGGGGTAGAGTTGGCCACCCGATGAGGAATGCATGATTAACTTTCAAACGTCGCCTGAACAATACAAGCACTGGAAACTGAGCGTGGAGGGTGCGGTCGCCAGGCTCACCATGGATGTTCAGGAGGACATCACCCTCGCTGACGGCTATAAACTCAAACTGAATTCCTACGACCTCGGCGTTGACATAGAACTCGCTGACGCCGTGCAGCGCTTGCGCTTTGAACATCCGGAAGTGAAGGTCGTCGTAATCAGCAGTCTTAAGCCGCGAATTTTTTGCGCGGGCGCGAACATCTACATGCTTGGCACTTCATCGCACGCGTTCAAAGTCAACTTCTGCAAATTCACAAACGAGACACGCTGTGCAATCGAAGATGATTCGCAGCACTCCGGCCGTCGTTATGTCGCCGCGCTCAATGGCACTGCTTCCGGCGGCGGCTACGAACTCGCAATCGCCTGCGATGAAATTTATCTGGTTGACGATGGCAACTCCGCGATTTCCCTGCCGGAAGTTCCGTTGCTCGGAGTTTTGCCTGGAACGGGTGGACTGACTCGACTGGTTGATAAGCGAAAGGTGCGTCGGGATCGCGCGGACGTTTTCTCGACGCTTGCCGAGGGACTCAAAGGCAAGCGCGCGAAGGATTGGGGACTGATTGACGACTATTTTCCTACGAGCAAATTTGATGAGTCGATCGAGAAACGCGTCGGCGAGATAGTCGCCGAAGTAACGCAAGCTGTTAGTTTGAGTCCCCTTCAGAATTCGAGTGCATTGACTGAGAATGAACAGACGCAAACTAACAGTTTGCGTTACGGTATCAAGCTCAATCCAGTTGAAGTTGAGATGAAGCCTTCGGGCCTGGAATACAAATACCTGACGGTCGTGCTGAATCGTGAACAGCGTTACGCCGACCTGACAATGCGCGGACCGGAGTGTGCGCCACAGAAGACTGCGGAAGAAATTGAGCGCGCGGGGGATAGCTGGTGGCCGTTGCAGGCTTACCGCGAGTTAGATCACGCCTTGCTGCACCTGCGCGTTAACGAGTCTGAAATTGGACTCGTTTGTCTGCGCACCGAAGGTGAAGTCAGCAACGTGCTCGCGATAGACGAGACGCTGGCCGCGAACGAAAATCACTGGCTGGTGCGAGAGATCGTGCTGAACATGGCGCGTGTCCTCCGCCGTCTCGATCTGACCGCGAAAAGCTTCTTCGCGATCGTTGAGCCGAATAGTTGTTTCGCGGGTAACTTGCTCGAGTTGCTGCTGGCTGCGGATCGAAGTTACATGCTGAACGATCCTGAGCAGGAGGTTGAAGTCATGACGAGCAAGCTCAACGCCGGCGCGCTGCCAATGAGCAATGGCTTGACGCGGCTGCAGTCGCGTTTTCTGGCGGAACCTGCGAAGGCGAAGGAGATTCTCGCGCGCACTGAACCATTTGATACGGCTGAGGCTGAATCCGCCGGACTTATTACGTTTGCTCCGGATGATCTTGATTGGGAAGACGAGATTCGTGTGGCGATTGAAGAGCGCACCTCGTTATCACCCGACGCTCTAACAGGCATGGAAGCGTCGCTGCGTTTTGCCGGTCCGGAAACAATGGACACGAAAATCTACGGCCGCTTAACCGCATGGCAAAACTGGATCTTCCAGCGACCAAACGCGGTCGGTCCTGAAGGCGCGCTGACAAATTACGGTAAACCCACGCAAGCGAAATTCGACTTCCGTCGCACCTGAGGGGGCAAATCCGGTGGTTATCCAGATCAAAGAAGCACGTCGAAAGAAGTTATCCAGAGCGAAGAAGCACGAGGCTTGAAGGAATGAGTCAAGAATCAAACGCACGAGTTCAGGAAGTCGGGCTTGCCCCCGCTAAGGCTACAAGGCATTCAACGGGCGGGGCAAGCCATCTTTCGGACCTCGCGCTCTCTGTCTTGCATCCTTTATGAGGTAATCGATTTATCAGAAGGCAATCATGAATTTAAACGAACGCATTCCTAACAACGTCAACTTGTCCGAAGACAAGAAACTGCAACGCGCCCTTGAAAAGTGGCTACCCAATTTTCTCGACTGGTGGCAAGAGATGGGCCCGGACGGCTTTCAGCAAAAAGAGGTTTACCTGCGCACCGCCATCAGCGTCGAGCCTGACGGTTGGGCAAATTTTGATTTCGTGAAGATGCCTGACTATCGCTGGGGAATCTTTCTCAAACCGGCTGAGGCTGACGCGAAGATCGGCTTTGGCGACAACGTCGGTCAGCCGGCCTACCAGGAAGTGCCGGGCGAGTTTCGGAATTCGCTGCGCCGCATCATCGTCACCCAGGGCGATACCGAGCCGGCGTCAGTGGAACAGCAGCGCGAGCTCGGCAAGACCTGCCCGTCGCTTTACGACTTGAGAAATCTTTTTCAGGTGAACGTCGAAGAGGGCCGTCATCTTTGGGCCATGGTTTATCTGCTGCAGCGCTACTTCGGGCGCGACGGACGTGACGAAGCCGATGCGTTACTCGAACGCCGCAGTGGCAATCCTGACAAGCCGCGTATTCTCGAGGCCTTCAACCAGCCCTGTGACGATTGGCTCAATTTCTTCTGCTTTACAATGTTCACCGATCGTGACGGCAAGTATCAGCTTTCGGCGCTGGCCGAGTCGGGGTTTGAACCGCTCGCACGCACCTGTCAGTTCATGCTTACCGAAGAAGCGCATCACATGTTCGTCGGCGATACCGGCCTGAATCGCGTCGTCAAACGCACCGCGCAATTGATGAAGCAGGGTGACGTGCGCGAGCTGGGCGGCATTCCTCTGGACATCATTCAAAAGCACATCAATTTTTGGTTCAGTTATTCGCTCGATCTTTTTGGCGGCGAAATCAGCTCCAACTCGGCAGACTTTTTTGCTGCCGGCTTGAAGGGCCGCTACAAAGAACAGGAGCAGTATGACGACCACATCGCTGCCAATCAGAATTTCACGATGAAAGTGGTCGAGAACGGACAACTCAACGAACGCCAGGTTCCTTTGCGCAATGCTTTGAACGAAGTGTTGCGCACGGAATATGTGCGGGACTGCGAAAAGGGGCTGGCGCGTTGGAACAAGAGTTTGCGCGACGAAGGGATTAGCGAAACGTTGTACTTGCCTAGTTCGAGATTTCATCGGCACGTCGGCGAGTACGCGGGGCATTACTTTGATCTCGAAGGAAATCTGCTAAGCGCGGAAGAGTTTGAAAGCAAAAAGGCTGACTGGCTGCCGACGATGGCTGACCGCGAATACGTACGCAGCCTGATGCATCCGGTTATCGAGCCCGGCAAGATTGCAAACTGGATCGCGCCGCCGGCGAGTGGAATCAAGGGTAAGCCGTTTGAGTTTGAGTATGTTCGACTTTAAAGATGGGCTTGGGTCTTTGGTCTTTGGGCTTTGGTTTTTGGTCTTTGAGAACAAAGCCCCGGGTACTAAATTCAAAGATCTAAGGCCCAAGACCTAAGACCAAAGCCCCAAGACCAAATCTTTAATGCAAGCCATTACAAAACACGATCAGAAACTAGAGTTTATTCTGCGCAATGCCGCGCGCATCTTTGCTGAAAAGAATTATCACTCCACCACCATGCGCGACATCTCGCGCGCCACGAACGTTAGCCTCGCCGGCCTTTATCACTACTGCAAATCGAAAGAGGAACTGCTTTTTCTCATCCAGG
>JBKPNP010000349.1:0-1346 GCA_046732775.1 Acidobacteriota bacterium | reverse complement strand
TACTCACTGATGGCGCAGGCGCACCGTATGGCCCGAGCGGGGCCGTCGAAGATCGCGAGCGGCCGATCGCCAACCATGTCGATCTCCCGCCCGCGAAACCATTCGATCTCCTTGCGCACTTGTTCACGTAAACGATCGAGCAGCGCATACCAGCGCTCATTGCCGAGTCGACTCGCATGCTCCTTTGTTTCCACCAGCTGAGTGAACAACACCGTCGCCAACACCGTATCCGGCTCGAGTGTGTGACGCACTCCAGTCAAAAATTCTTCAACTTCATCAAGAATCGCATCCTGGTCACCAACGAAGGGAAGATGATCCTCGCCTGGCAGTTCCACAAACTTCGCACCCGGAATACGGTCGGACACATAACGCCCCTCCTCCACCTTCAAGCACCGATCACCCGTGCGGTGAATGACGAGCGTGGGCACATGAACCGAGGGCAACACGTGTCGCACGTCGATTTCCGCGTTCATTTGCGTCAGGGCCAGCGCCGCTCCCGGACTAGCACCCATGCGCAGGTACGTTGCCCACCAGTCTCGAAAATCCGGATCATTAGCGACGCCGGGCGCACGTTCTTCGAGACCGACGGGCCCGCCCCATTGCTCGCGCATCTCGTCGAAAAATTGTTGACGGTGTTCGGGAGTTGGCGCCCAGGGGTAGTCATCGTCGCGAATGCGTTTCGCGTAGGTGCCAATCATGACGAGCGCCAGCGTCTTCTCCGGATAGGTAGCAGCGAACAGACTGCACATCGGACCGCCCTCAGAGACGCCACACAGCGCGGCGCGTTCCGATCCAACCGCGTCCATCACCGCGCGCACGTCGTCCATGCGTTGCTCGAGCGTTGGCAGCTCGTTCAGCGGTACGCGATCAGAAAGCCCGGTGCCGCGTTTGTCGAAAAGGATCAAGCGCGCGAAAGAGGCCAGCCGCAGAAGAAAGCGGGCGAAACTCGGCTCGCGCCAGAAATATTCGAGGTGCGAAACCCAGCCCATCACGAACACCAGATCAATTGGTGCGTCTCCGATCACCTGATAAGCAATGTTAACGTCGCCACTGCGCGCGTACATCGTTTCCGGTGGACGATCCAGGCTCAACTCAAATCGAAATGACGGTTCAGGTTTCTCCGCGAGCGGCGGACGCTCGCCTCGCGTCGGTCCCGGCGCTTCAATACGAATTGACCGTACGTCCCCAACAAATCGATAACCACGTTTGGGAATCGTCTCGATGTATTTTGCTGCGTCCTTGCCCAACACTTTTCTCAGGGTCGAAATGTTCTGCGCCAGATTGTTGCCCTCAACGAAGCTGTCTGGCCAAACCTGCGCCATTAATTCTTCGGTAGTGAGGACGTG
>JBKPNP010000348.1:0-3959 GCA_046732775.1 Acidobacteriota bacterium | reverse complement strand
AACCCGTTTAGATCGTCTGTCCGTCTAAATCCCTGTATTAAGTGAACGGAGAGTGGGTAGGGGCGTGTAACTTGGGCGCGCGACCTTGCGAACGCAGGCCAGTTGCACCTGATTTATTGGCGCGTGTATGCTTCATCGATAGATTTCGAACTAATGCCAACAAAGCTAAACCTCGCAACTAAACCTTTCAGCAATCGCTCGCTTCCGTGGGTTGTCACTGCTGTAGTTATGGCGGTGTCAGTGCTTTGTCTCTTCTTTATTTTGCGCAGTGCGCGCCAGACGAAAGCTCAAGCCGATTCGAGACAGGTTGAGATAAACAATTTAAATGCCCAGGAGCATGCGCTTCGTCAAAGAGCCGAGGCAGTAAGAAGCTCATTAACAGCAGACCAACTGCAGGCGCTGAGCGCCGCCCACACCCTGGTCGACCGCAAGCAGTTCTCCTGGTCCCGCTTGTTTGTCGATCTTGAGTCAGCACTTCCCGGAGTGGTGCGCGTTAAGAGAATTGCGGTGCGCGGGGTGGCAACGCGCGGTGATCAAACCTACGCTGAATTGGAATTGACCGTCGTCGCAAAGACCCCATCGATCGTGACCGACATGATCGCCCAAATGGATCAGGATGGCGTGTTTCACGCAGAATTGCGGACGCAGACACTGCAGCGAGGGCGGGGCGAAACGGGTGCGGAGTATGAGTTAGCGGTGAACTATAGGCCGAGAGCCGGCGCGGCCGTTGACAGCGTCGCCCTTTCGGGACCTTTAGCGAAGGGAAGGAACGCAGAATGAGCGAACCGATCCCAACAAAAAGGTCGGGCTTGAACCGCATTAGCACAAGCATGCAGCGCTTCAGTGTGATTCGTGAACAACGCTTCCTCGGGCCCGCAGAGATTATCGCGCTGGCTTGCAGCGCCCTGATGCTGCTCCTGGTAGTCGTAAGTTATCTGTATTTTTTATTGCCAGCCAGATCCCGACTTGACGGACTTCAGTCGGAACGTTTGCGGCTGCTGAATAACCTATCTCTTTCCCGTGAACTGGCCGTGCAGGGTGAAACTACGGAGGCGACGACGCAAAAAATCACCCAAAGTCTTGATAACTTTGAGAGCAACCATTTGCTGAGCGCCGACCGCGGACGCATGGGCCTTTACGACAGTCTAAACGTTCTCATTCGCAAGAATGGGCTGCGAAACACTTCCGGTCCGACCTACACTCCGCTGGAGCCAACCGACACCAAAGGCGCTAACACCGGAACAAGATCAGCGAGTTCTAGGTTCCAGAGTATCTATCCGGGAATCGCGATTAGCGTCACCGTGGAAGGTCAGTACCAAAATCTGCGGCGCTTCATTCGCGAGCTGGAAACCACAAAACAATTCATCATAATTAATAGCGTCGAGTTGGAGCGATCAACTGAGGCGAACAGTGCACCGATCGGCACAGGAGATGTGGGCAACGCTCCTCGATCGGCTTTGGTGAGTCTGCGGCTTGAGCTGACTACTTATTTCCAGCGTGCGAACGTGGACGCTGCCGTTAATAACGCAGCGCATTAGCAAGGTTATGCAAGTTAGTGATATTCGAAATCCGGCGGAGCGAAATAAGCTAATCCTGGCAGGTGTCCTGGGGTTAGTTGCGATTCTTTTCCTCTGGTGGGCATTGTTCGGATTTGGGAGCTCAAACACGCCCACGAAACCCGTAGCCAGGGCTACGCCTTCGCCGGGGGGACGAACCGTCACCACGAACGCGCCGCCGAACATTGGAGAACTTAAACCAACCGATCTCGAACAGTTGCAGCCAATCAACGTTAGATATGCCAACGTTGCCACTCAGGAAGCACGCCGCAATATTTTTGTTTACTACGAGCCCACGCCGAAGCCGACGCCACTGCCTTCCGTGCCGGTAGCTACTCCGACACCGGTTCCGCCAGTGCTGCTCGCCAGTGTCTCGCCGACGAACGTTTATGCACGTACAGGTGATTTTCCGTTGGAAGTTACGGGGGACAAATTTACCCCACAAATGCGGATCACGCTCGACAACACGCAACTGCAAACGCGGTATATCGGGCCCCAGCAATTATCTGCAACCGTTCCCGCTGCATTGATCTCAAACCCGGGAAATCGACAGGTGCAAGTGCGAACTCCTGATGGACAGCTTTACTCAAACGCGACGTCGATAAGTGTGGCTACTCCGCCTGTACCTAACTATTCATACATTGGGATACTCGGCACTCGCAGACACATCGACACGGCCATTCTTCAGGACAAAAATAATAAGGAGACAATTAACGTCCAGCGCGGGGATCTGCTGGCAGGACGGTTTCGCGTGACGAGCATTTCCGAGAAAGAAATAGTTTTCATCGACAGCAATCTAAAAATAAAACACGCGCTCGCTATGACGAACCAGGGCGATAAAAATAATCCTAGCCAACGGCCAACTCCTAAAGTAGACAGCGAAGACGATGAACCATAGCATTGGACCAGACCACAATATGTGGACAAACAGTACATCAGCGTTAAGCTCGTCCGACGTTGGCAAAAAGGCGCGAAGGCAACATGCTGAGCGTGGTTACACGCTTATCGCGCTGCTCGCGCTGATGACTATACTCGCGCTCTTCGCACTCGCCGCGGCTCCGCGCATTCAGCAGCAGGCCCAACGCGAACGTGAGATCGAAGCGATCTTTCGCGGTGAGGAAATTGCAGACGCCATTCGCCTCTACTACGCCAATCAAGTCAGACAACGCAATCTCCAGGGGAACGCCGCGTTGCCTACTTCCATCGATCAACTCCTGGAAGGTGTCCCAAGCGGCACAAAGAAAGTTCAAATCCTCCGCGCCTCCGCCGCGCGTGATCCGCTGTCAGATACTGGCGAGTGGAGATTAGTGCGTCCGCGCTCAATGCAACTCTCCGATTTTCAACGCGCACTAATGCTGTACGCGGGTAACGTTCAACCGCCCACCAACGATCCGCAACTTAAAGCAGCAGAACCGCTTATGGCGCCTCCTGTGATAGCTGCGTCCGGCCTAACTAGCTCGCTTCCATCTTCAATTAGCGACGACAGCGCGAGCGGTCCATTCATTGGAGTTTCACCAGACAGCGAGAGAAATTCAGTCATCAACTACTACGGACTCGATCGCCACGACGCGTGGATCTTCACACCGCTATTTAGATAAAATTATAAACTCAGTCGACCAATCTCTTTCGACGCGCAGTTATCAATCGCATCGTGACCGGCGCGTGGTCCAAGTAAACCGGTTTTTGCAAGGGGTGACCTCGAGTCTTCACAGCATCAGAGAAGACTCTTGGCGGGAATGATTTCTAACGATCGCTTCCTCACCTCGAAATTTCATCTACAATTTATTTACTGCGAAGCGTAATAAGTTGTTGACATCGACAACGTTTGAGTTTATATAGCAAGATGTTGTGCGCTGTTGACACTAGCCCACAAGAGACAAGTTAGCGCAATATCTTGTGGTGGAGACTCGAACCCTTTAACCTGAAAGTAAACTCGAAAAGGAGCAACTAAGAATGGCAACTAAAAAAGGTGGAAAGAAGAAGGCCGCGAAAAAGGCGGCTCCCAAGAAGGCAGCCAAGAAGAAAGCAGCCAAGAAGAGATAGTTCGGACCCGAACGTTTCAGCAGCAACCTTCAGCCAGCGCACACAAAGTCCTGAGGCCAGCATGGCCTTTCAAAAGGAACGACGAGCACCTTCAAGTGAAACTCGTCGTTCCTTTTGTATATGGTGAACTAAGACTGCGCCATTAGTAGCGGCGATCGCACTCCACATGATTCGAGTCGCACTGGTCGAACCCGAGATTCCTCCCAATACCGGAAACATTGCGAGGCTCTGCGCGGCAACGAGAGTACCGTTGCATGTTGTCGGAGTGACTGGCTTCCGCCTCGACGACAAAGCGGTTCGACGCGCCGGTTTGGATTACTGGCCTGAGGTAACGTTGGAGAAACATCGAACTCTTGCGGA
>JBKPNP010000347.1:0-2640 GCA_046732775.1 Acidobacteriota bacterium | reverse complement strand
AATGTTCTGCGTGCTCGTTTACTGCAGCTTCCGTATCCACACTGCGAAACGAGCTGGAGTGCGTCCGTAGGGAAAACAACACATAGAGTCCGTAAGCGACGAGTAACAGTCCGGCAATTCCGAGATTGAGAGATCGCGTCTGCGGCAGCACGTCGTCTGCGGAGAAGTAACGACTAAACGCGCTGGGAACGGTCATGCTGATGGCGGCGATGAACATCATCGAACTGTAGGCACGCGCGGCCGTGGGGTTGAATCGCTGTTCGTGAAAGCGAAGTCCGCCAACCAGGAAAGCGGCGCCCAGTGCCAACAACAAATTCGCGAGGATGGCGCCGACGAGTGAGGCGCGCACCATATCAAGATAGCCGGCCTTAAGCGCCACAACCGAAATGATCAATTCCGGCGCATTGCCGAAGGTCGCATTCAACAGCCCACCGACGGCGTCGCCCGTACGCTCAGCAAGTTGTTCAGTGGCGCGGACGATCAGTCCGGCCATGGGAATGATGGCCAGCGAAGCGGAAAAGAAAATTATGGGCGCCGAGATTCCCTCGATGTGTTCGAGCGACACAACTATCGGAACAAATATCAGCAGCCAATTCATCGGCCGCCTCACAAACTGATGGAACGGCGTGTGAACAGTTATGGCTGGGTTGTAACTCATGAGCTTGTTTGCGTAGTTCGATCAAAAAGCCTGAAGTCCTTCGGCGCGAAATATCTCGCAGGCCCGTTCCGCCATTTCCGGAGTCGGCGGCTTGACCTTTTCGAGCGAGTAATCCAGATCCAGCGCCTTCCACTTAAAACGACCCAACTGGTGAAAGGGCAAAACCTCGACGCGTTCTACATTGCCTAAATGCGCAGCAAAGCCGGCTATTTGCTTGATGTTTTCTTCGTCGCTGGTAAGTCCGGGTACGAGCACAAACCTCACCCAGACGGGGCGTTTCAGCAGCGCGAGCCGGTGGGCAAACTCAAAAGTCGGAGCGCTGTCCTTCCCCACCAAACGCCGGTACCGTTCAGCGCCCCACGTCTTGATGCCCAACATCACCAGGTCGATCATGTTCAGTTCGTCATCGCTGAGCCGGTCGCCCAGATAGCCATTAGTTTCAATGCAAGTGTGAATACCCATCGATTTCGCCGCGTCAAATAATCTAACGGCGAAGCGGTCCTGCATCAGCGGCTCGCCGCCACTCAAGGTGAGGCCCCCGGACATCACCTTTAGTCCGTGCCGGTATAGGCTGAGCCGCTCAACAGCGCGTTCGATTGTGACAGGCAAGCCGTTCATCATGTTCCAGGTGTCGGGGTTGTGGCAGTAGAGACAGCGCCACTGGCAGCCGGAGGCCCAGGCGACTACGCGCACGCCTGGGCCATCAACGGTTGAACCGGTAGTGAACGAGTGCAGAAAGCCTACATCCCCGGTGGCCAACGCTTTCTTAACCGCTGATTCCGACACGTTGCCGCCGTAGCCGACGCGAAGTTCAAATGGACTCTTCCCTTCCAGCGAATCTACCGGTGCGCTTCCTTGTTCGCTCATTTCGTTACCTCTGTGCGTCGGCCGCCTTACTTGAACTGGCTGGTCTGGTAGTTTCAAAGTCTCCATCTGCGCGAGTGCCGTGGAAGGTTCGATTGACTACGTCTAATTGCTGTTCGCGCGACAGTCGCACAAAGTGAACGGCGTAACCCGAGACGCGGATTGTGAGGTTCGGGTATTTCTCGGGATGATCCATCGCATCCAGCAGCAGTTCGCGGTTCAGCACATTTACATTCATGTGATAACCGGTGACGCTGAAGAACGCATCGAGCATGCTGCGCAAGTTGATGATGCGATCCTCGACGACCCGGCCCAGACCTTCCGGAACCAGCGTAGTGGTGAGTGAGATTCCGTCGGCTGCGTCGCGATAAGGAATCTTTGCTACCGAAGCGGCAGAAGCATGTATGCCGTGAACATCTCGGCCGTGAATGGGATTAGCGCCAGGTGCGAAAGGCTCGCCCTGCCTGCGTCCATCGGGTGTGTTACCAGTGCTCTTGCCGTAAACCACATTCGACGTGATGGTCAAAATTGATTGGGTGTGCAGCGCGTTGCGATACGTAGGGTAGCGCCGCAACTTATTCATGAAGGTGGTGACGACCCAGGCCGCCAGCTGATCGACGCGGTTGTCGTTATTTCCAAAGTGTGGAAATTCACCTTCTGTTACGTAGTCGGTAATCAATCCCGTGTCGTCGCGCTCAACCTTAACCCGCGCGTAACGCATGGCTGACAGACTGTCCGCCACCACTGACATGCCGGCCATCCCAAAGGCCATCGTGCGCAAAGGAGCGTAGTCGTGCAGCGCCATCTCAAGGCGCTCATAGGCGTACTTGTCGTGCATGTAATGAATGACGTTCATAGCATTCACGTAAACACGCGCCAGCCATTCCATCGTTTGTTCGAATCTGGCGAGGACGTCATCGAAGTCGAGATAGTCGCCGGCAACCGGAGCCGTGGCCGGCGCAATTTGCTCCCCAGTCATCTCGTCGCGTCCGCCGTTGATTGCATACAGCATGCACTTCGCGAGGTTGGCGCGGGCCCCAAAGAATTGCATTTGCTTGCCCAGCACCATCGGCGAAACACAGCAAGCGACAGCGCCGTCGTCACCCCACGCCCGCCGC
>JBKPNP010000346.1:0-1231 GCA_046732775.1 Acidobacteriota bacterium | reverse complement strand
TACTCGATGACGCTCGAGGCCGACGGCGCGCAACGCGCGCGGTAACTCTTCATTCCGCATAAACCACTTCCAGACGTTTCCGCTGCGCGCATTCTCCGCGCTCAACAAAATTATGCCCGTGTTGATGCCGATTACGTCCGTGTCGACCCAGCCAGTGTTTGGGTTGAACGCATCCACAAAACCATAACGGCCATAAATGCGGTTGCCATACTTTTGGTGCATGGCGCGCAAAGCGGCGACTGCGAGTTCAGGAGTAAACATCAGCGAACCACCTGCCGCTGAAGGCACCACCGTGCCGTCGATTTCCGGATCGCGCGGCGGCCCGCCCCACGCGAGGTAACCTTTGGCACTATCGGAAGCAGTGATGCCCCAGATGTTTGGTCCGAACGCAGGAAAGTCATGCGCCAGATTCATGCAGAAGGCGCGATGCGCGAGCGTGGCTTTGATTGAGTTGTCGAAATAGTCGATGCGGTCGCCTCGCGTCTCGCGTCGATTTCGATAATCCACCCAGGCATGCGCGTACTGATGCATGAAGAGCGGGACACCGATGGTGGTGAAATATGCGTAGCCTTGATAGCGATAACGATCGCGCCACAAGGCGTTCCAGGCAGCGGCTGAAATCGGATGCGTCGGCGAGCCAATCGCCAGGAGATAGAGAATCGTGTCTTCGCTGTAGGTGTCCCAACGCGGCTTTAGAAATCCCGACTCCGGCTTCCAACCGTGTGCGAGGAGTTGCGCATGGCCATTGCGCATCCAGTCAAAGTCGACGCGCTGGTAGATTCTGGTGGCGAGTTGTTTGATCTGCAGGTCATCATTGAAATACTGACGAACGGTCAGGACACCGGCCAGCAGCAACGCGGTGTCAATGGAAGACACTTCACTATTCCAACGACGCACGCCCGACGACGCGTCGAGCCAGTGATAGAACCAGCCATGTTCCTGCGTCGCTTCATTCGCAAAAAAGCGCAAGGTGTTGCGCGTGCGTTCACGAGCCTCAGCGCGAGTAATCCACTTCCGCTCCGCGCCGATGCATAGCGCGGTCAGGCCAAAACCGGTCGCCGCAATGCTTGCGACATTGTGATGGTTGGCGTCGAGTGGAGCATCGTCCTGCCGGGCGCGGTCGGGAACCAGCCCGGTGCGAGGATTAGCTTGCTGCCAGAAATACTCGAAGGACTTGTACTCAAGATCGTCAAGAAATTTTTCGTCGTCGGGGGTGAAGCGAGACGCCGTC
>JBKPNP010000345.1:0-3289 GCA_046732775.1 Acidobacteriota bacterium | reverse complement strand
TGTGGTTCTCTGTCGAAACTGGCGTTGACGAGACTCATCTTCATGACGTCACCGGCGGCCGGCGCTTGCTTGTTCCTGGCCGCGGCGTTTTTGTTGAGAGATAAGATTGCGTCACTCGACGTGAGGTAGAGTTGATAATCCGCTCCGCGCGCGATGAATTTAACTGAAGGATCAGCCTGACCCTGATTGGCCACAAAACTCAAAGGCGCTCCGAGATACGCTTTCGCCGGGTGGGCGCGCGACGCGCTGGCTTTCTTTGGGGCGGACGAGCTCAATCCACGAGCCGCGCTCGTACGGCGGGCCCAGGTGGAGACAGTCCCCAGGAAGACTGCAAAAATCAATACGGCAACTGCGGCAGACCGGAGCGGATATCGTGAGTATGTCATGGCGTCTTAACTCGCTATTCGGCGTGATTGCCAATCGGCATGAAGGTCGGCGTGGGCATATAAAAGCCGCTCACGCACATCCGGGGAGGGCGACATTTTACTCAAAACAAACCCGATGTCAACAACTAAACACTGATTATTAAGTGCTTACCAGAGGCTGGAAGATTTTTCCAACAAAATCGGGTTGCCCACAGAGGGCTTTGCCTAGCTGCGCATAATGCTGCGCTTGCGCGTGGCGGCGGGCAGGCGCGCCGCTCGGAGGTGGTGGTATTTGTTCTTCAGTAAAGAGTTCAGCGAACCGTGGTCTTCAAATCCCAGCAGCTTGGCCGCGCGAGAAACGCGACCTCCGGCTTCTTCAAGCGCCAGTCGTATGAAGCGCTCTTCGATTCGACGCACTTCTGCTTTTAGGGAGAAGTTGTGCCAACTGTGCTGCTGGTCTTCATTTGAAGGAACGCTGCCGCCGACTGCCTGGTCATCGGGCGCAGCAGCGGCAAGCATTTTCTTCACTACCCGACGCAAGCGCGAAAGGACTTCCGCGTCCCGCGACTCAGAAAGAAAATTGTCGGCCCGCTCGTAGGCGCTGCGCAGCTCCGCAAAAGTTAATTCCAGCTCCTCGAGCAAAGCGAGCGATGCAAGACCCGCCCCTTCGAGGTCACCTGACAACTGAGCAACTTCGATGGAACGCATGAAAGCCGCGCGTGCTGGCGCTTCCCTACCCAGACGCGCCAGCGCCACGCCATGCGTTGTCAACGCCTCGGACAATAACGCGAGCTCACCGCCTTTGCTCAGCACTCGCGTTGCGAGCCGCGCAAGTTTTTCCGCTTCTTCGTAACGTTCCTGAGCGATCAAAGTTCGCGCGCGTGTTTCATCCACCTGCGAGCTATGAACGCTGTCTTTGAGACGAACGAACAGACGCCGCGCGCGATCCAGATGTGTATGAGCTTCTGCAAATTTCTTTAACGACGCGAACAGGTATCCAAGGTTGTTCTCGACCGCGGCCTGATTGCGTATGTGCTTCGCCTGTTCAAAGTGGAAGCCGGCCGCGGCATACTCTACGAGTGCGCGATCGGCATAGTCGCGCCGCCGCTCGGCGACACTCAATTCATTAAGGACATTTGCCAGTTCGTTATGAAACTTTCCCTTCACCGCGTGTCTCGTGTCTTTCTCGAACAGCGGTGCGGCTTCAGTTAATAAACGAAAGGCATCGTTGTGACGCTTGCTTGAGGCTTCAACTATCGCCAGACGCAGGACAGCGAGCGTTCGATGTTCGCTGTCGTCTTCGCTCAAACGGAGCAGTACTTCGTTAAGAAGGACGCGCGCCTCATCAAAAGCACCCTCGCGCCAATAGCAATAAGCAAGTTCGATGCGGGCTTCGGCAACACGCCCAGCCTCGCGTAATCGCTCAAAGATGCCAGCACTCTCGCTCAGCAGATCCTTTGCTTGTTCCTGTCCCCCCTGAATCTGTTGTGAGCTGGCGAGCCATCCGCTCAGGGCGCCAACACGCAAAAGTACTTCAGCGATCGTGACCGGTTCCCGCAGCTCTTCGACCTGAGGGCGGACGCCGATTCCCTGCCATAGGTCTGCCAATGATTCACGTGCAGCCTCAAAGTCGCCTGCCTCTTCAAATTCTTTCGACAACTGGATCCGGCGACGTGCGCGGTCATCAGGCTCGAGTGCCGTGTCTTCAAGTTGGCGGCGCAGTGCTGTACTTAACTTCATATATATTTGGGCTTTGAGTTGTTTGGAATTTTATTCCAAGAACGGGCAGGATAACTCTGACGTAGCGGGGATGCAACGTCTTTCTCGACACTCCAGCGACTCGAGCGCAACCGTCTCGCTTGGTGCAGGGATAACTAAACCAGCAAGTGGGCCGCTTGCGTTCCAGTCGCTGCCTTGTCGCTGTTCGCGCGCCGTTCCTCAATCTCTTTGATCTTCGCGCGCATCCAACGCTTCACGGTTGCTTCCAACTTCGACTGATTGTCCTGCGCTTCAAGATCCGCAATCGTCTCCCCTTCTTCATTCAGTGCGATGAAATGGCATGGCACGGATTCCGAACGGTGACCCTCAGCGGTGAAGTCTGTCAGTAGACACTCGCTGCATGGATGTGTGTGATCCGGGTCGGCGTAATTAATGCAGGCCAGGGAGTCCTGGAAGAAGGACTTTGGTAACCACGGCGTGCGGACCGAGCGTCCATAACCGCCTTGCTCGATGAAAGCCAATTCTTCTTTGAGCAGTTCAAGGATGTCTCGATCATCTTTAACCATGGATATCGTCCTCCAGTTCTCCCTGGCCCGGCATGCTGAGCAGCCAGCCGCTGCTCCATCCGCTCGAGCTTTGGGTTCCCGGTCAACAGCAGGGCAACGATCATGCCGATTCGAATTCCGAGAGCTCCACTGAATTCAATGCACCGGCGTGTGGAAACTTCCGCAACCGGCTGCGCGAAAGCTCGCAGATTTACGTCTGCGCTGGACCAACGGCGCGAATAAAAAGGGCAGCTTCTCGGTGGGCATGACGCTTGCCACGCCGATTTTGAAACTGATCTTTGCATCGCTATCAGGCCAGAAGATGCGGACCGTTCGCGCTGGCAAAAGAGGACCAGCAGAAAGACCCCCATGCGCGTCGCCAGAAAACCAACTAAGCGTGAGCAGAGCAACGGCGGAAACAATCATCAGCTTTACAACTGTAATTCGCCTTTACACAAAATCCCGGGGTTCGGAAACATCGTCCAGCGGCGAACTTACCGGAAGGGTGCAGTCATATTTTCGGAAGGTCAGACTGCTCGTGGCGTTCAGGTGGTCTGCACGGGCCGCGTCAAGCTTTCCATCACCTCGGCGGAAGGACGAAAACAGATCGTTCGACTGGCTCGTCCCGGTGATCTCCTGGGTTTGAGCGCGGGACTAACG
>JBKPNP010000344.1:0-9137 GCA_046732775.1 Acidobacteriota bacterium | reverse complement strand
AGCAAAAGCCCGCGTTCCCTTTCAACGCGCAGCTTCGCCGGCCTTGGTAACGTGGCCGCGGCCGAAATTTGCGGCGCGGCGGAGACAATGAAACGGGCAGTCCCCGCGCTGGGAACTGCCCACAACATTGCTACCAGTGCGCCTGCTGTGATGAAGAGCTTAGTCCTCATGCTCTTCCTCCAGCGCGCGATTAGTACCGACGATTGCGATTACGCAGTTTGTAGGTGTACAGGGCTGAACCGCCGGCGCCTGACAGCGCGCCTATCGCAGCACCCTTCTTGCCGCCGATCAAGCCGCCGATAAGTGCGCCACCGCCAGTGCCCATGGCTACCGTGAGCTTGTCACGATGTTTCTGCCAGAAGCTGCGGCCTTTTGGCTGCTGATAGTCGTAGTAAACGCGACGCGAGCTCGAGCCTGACGAGGCCGTGTTGCGATAGACCGTGCGTGTTCTGGTTGGCGCGTAGCTGGCTTTGCTCACTCGCTCCGTGGTTGCGCCTGATTCGCAAGCGCGGAAACCGTCAGCAAATCCGCTCTTGTAAGCGGTTTGTTCGGTCGCTGAATTGAATTCGGCCGGCACATACTGTCCGTCGTTCGGAGTCGCTGCGTTGGCCTGATACTGTGCGAATTGAGCGTCGGTGTTAGCCGGCGCCGTCGAGCTTAAGTTCTGAGCATCGGCTGGCTGGTTTTTCGAGTGCATTACGAAAGCGCCGACTGATCCGCCGATCAGTGCCGCAACCAAAGCAACCGGTAGCAATTTGTTCGTTAAAATCATTTCAAAAATTCTCCTTGCTTAACGTGTTCGAATCGTTGGCGCTGCAGTGGTTTGCAAAACGCGTTCCTTCGAAGCGTGCCGATGAAGTTATGCCGGTGATTCTAACAAGGATTTGCTTTTCATTAAGCAAGGCCGGCGAATGCAAGAAGTTAACAACAAAACTCCAACACTGCGATCGGCTTAGGGGAAAATTAGCTACCCGATATCGAACCTGCATTTACTCGATATCCGGCAAAGGTGAGGTCTTGTTCAGAATGAAAACAAAAAGGTCAGGGCCTCCAAGCCCTGACCTTCTAATCGAAGAGTGTTGGTGAACGAAACCTATGCGGCGCGTTGAACCGGCTGCTTGTTCTCGCGCAAGAGTTCCAAAGCTTTCTTGAACTGGATATCTTCCGCTGGAGTTTTCGGCGCAGTCGCATCGGGAGTTATTTGTGGTTTGTCGCCAGGCTGTGCCGGCTTCACGGCTGCGTCATCGTCATTTCCGGTAAGCTCATCGGGATCGATAGCATCGGCCACTTCCGGCCGTTTCACTTCAACTGACGGCGTTACTCCGGAATGAGCTCGATCCTCGCCGAGGAACGGCTTGCCGTTAACCGACGCCCATTTGACCGTCGTAAGCAGTAAGCCATCGCCGCCTCGCAGAGTGAATAGCTGCTGCTCTGCGCCGGCTCCAAAGCTCTTCTCGCCGACCACCTGACCACGATTGCGTTCAATCAAGGCGGAGGCTACGACTTCGGCGGCGCCTGCCGTACCCGTATCGATCAATGCCACTAGCGGGCCCGCAAAAATTGCTGCCTTCGGATCAGCGGTAAATGTCTTCAGCGCTTTGCCTTCGCGGCCGGTCGTTTGGCCGAGGGTTCCGTCTTTAATAAAGAGATTTGCGACTGCCACCGCTTCATCGATTGAACCACCGGCGGTACCGCGCATGTCGACTACGATTTTCTGCGCGCCCTGTTTGATGAGATCCTGAAGCCGTGTGCGGGCATCAGCAGCTTCGCCTGGCGCAAAACTGTTAACTCGCAACACGCCGATGCGCCCGGCTTCCATGCGGCCTTCCGCGGCCGGGGCCCGAAATGCGCCGCGCTTGACTGTCACCGTCAGCGGACGAGAATTCGCACGCAGTATTCGCAGCTTGAGTTCAGAACCGGCACTACCGTTCAGCAATTGCTTCGCATCGTATAGCGAAATATCGCGCGTGGCCTTACCGTCGATGTATTCAATAATGTCGCCAGCGCGAACGCCCGCCTGATCTGCAGGTGAGCCCTTCGAGGGCGCAATCACGTACAGGTAAGACGCAACCTGCGAAAGCTCGGCGCCGATCCCGACCTGGTCGTTCTTCGCCGTTTGGCCGTAGTCCTTCACTTGCTCAGGCGTCAGGTAAGTTGAATAGGGATCGAGTCCGTAAGCGAGACCGCGCAACGCGCCGGCACGGACCTTTTCCATGTTGGGCTCGTCTACGTAATCATTCTGAATGTGCTGGAGAACGCTTTCGAAAATTCGCAGCTGGGCATTTGGGTCGTTTGCGGGTTGTTGTGCCCGCGTCGAAATCCAGCCGCCGACGACGGTATAAAGAGCGAGTGTGGCTGAAGCGAGAATGAGTCCGAACTTAGTGCGAAATGACATTATTTACCTCATGGCTGCATTGAAAAGAAAAACTGAAAGTCGCTTGCGAACATGCGCTTTTCGTTAGCCGGTCGTATCATACAGGCGGTGAATGAAGGGTGCAACTCAACTTTTTTCGGATTTTGCTCAATCTTTTCGTACTTCATAGTGCGAAATTGACTAGCGGTCTACCGACTGAAAACCAGCAATGAACGAGAATGACAACTGAACCGAAACCGCCAATACTCGCACTCGATTTAGGAGAGAAACGAGTCGGCGTTGCCGTTTCAGACTCTTTATCAATTTCAATCAAACGGATCGAGGCGTTGCGGCGCACTAACTGGAAGCAAATGCTTCGAAACGTAGAAGAATTAATACGTCGCTTTGACGCTAAAACACTGGTAATTGGTTTCCCGCTGCAATTGAGCGGCTCTGCAGGCGACGCAGCCCTGAATGTTCGCGCGACAGCAGTCAAGTTTGCACAATCGTTGGCCGTGCCGGTTTATTTACAAGACGAACGACTGAGTTCCGTTGAAGCAGCGGAGAACCTTAGGGCTGACGGCCATTCCGGAGAAAGCGTCCGCCATTTCATTGACAGTGAGGCGGCAGCAGTCATACTTCGCGATTTTCTCGTTAGTGACGAAGAGCGCATGCTAGTTTTGCCACCCGATCAGGCATCATAGCTACTCAACTACTTTATGAAACGAATTGTTCTAGCCATTTTCGTATTGCTGGTAATAGCGGCCAGCGCCTCTGCGATTTGGGTCTATCGGGATTTGCATACGCCAAATCGACATACAAAACACGGACAGTACGTAGAGATTCCCCGCGGCTCGTCGCCGGCAACCGTCATTAACAAACTGGCCGACCAGGGCATTATCAAACATAAGTGGCCCTTAACGTTTTACCTTAAAGTTGCGGGAGACGGTTCTCAGTTAAAGGCGGGCGAGTATGACTTCCCTTCGCCGATCTCGCCGCTTGCAGTAATTGCCAAACTCCGTGAAGGTGAGCAGCGACTGCTGAGATTGACGGTGGTCGAGGGATGGACGCGCTGGGACATCGCGAACGCGATGTATCGCATACCTGAACTGAAACTTGCCGAGCCGACTACAGCATTACAGTTAATGGATAACGTGAGCCTCATTAATGATCTCGATCCGCTGGCTCCGAATCTCGAGGGTTATCTTTTTCCTGACACCTATGATTTTCCTCCAGACACCAAACCGGATCAGGTAATAGCCATGATGGTGAAGCGCTTTCGCAAGGAGTGGAAGCCTGATTGGGTACAGCGCGCGAATGCGATGAACCTGTCGACGCGTAGTGTGGTCACCGCTGCTTCGCTGATTGAGACCGAAGCGAAATTGAGTGAAGACCGGCCGCTGATCGCTTCGGTGATTTACAACCGTTTGCAAAAAGATATGGCGTTGGGTGTCGACTCTACGATTATTTACGCTTCCAAGCTTGAAGGAAAATGGCGTAACGACGGCAAGGTTTACAAGAGCGATGTTGAGCGTCGCTCGCGTTATAACACGCGCATCCACACCGGCCTGCCGCCCGGACCGGTTGCGTCTCCCGGCAAGAGTTCGCTTGAAGCAGCCCTTAACCCAGCGCAAACCGATTACTTGTATTACGTTCGCGAGCCGTCACGTAATGACGGCAAACACAACTTCTATAACAACGAGAGCGATTTCAGCGCGGGCGTGCGCGCGCTGCGACAATGGGAGCAGCAAAGAGATGCGGCTGCCGCTGCTGCAGGAGCGAAGCAGTAGATTGTCGGTCAGGCTTTTAGAGTATGTGGACGAACCACAAACAAAAGCTCATGGCGTTGAACAGGCGGGGCATGTCCCCTTCCTAACCTCGAGCTTTTTCGATTTGAATCTTTTCTTGTGTGTGCAGCTTGCGTCATTATCAAAGAGAGAAAGTCTTTCTTGAAATTGAGTGGTCGTTAATCTATTCTCAATTTTACGATCCCCCGCGTAAATTCAGGCTTTGGCGTTCGCAACAAAAGGCAATTTTATGAGCAAGTTTGCAAGTACAGCGCTGCTGATTCTGGTTTGCACCTGCGTAGCCTCGTCACAAGGTAAGGGCGTCGACAAGACTGGCGAACGAGTTCGCGACAGCGGCACGTCCGGCAGCAACAGCGCGAAAACCAACACGGGCGCCGGCCCCGGTATCGACTTCGGCAAGGGGCGCACTCCGGAAGTTCCGCCACTGCCAAATCCCTATCGCCTCGCGGCGCGTCGTGATGCGATCATGAGCGCGATCGCTGAAGTCATGCAGGATCGTAAGCTGATCGTAGACGAAGCCGCATCAAGACCTGCTGAAGGGATTTTGGTTAGTCAGCCCTATACCTTCATCAAAGGCGCGGTGGTGGCTCAAGCGGAGTTGGGGCGCTACGCTGACATTAGCAATTCCATCTCTCGCGGCTGGACGCGCGGGCGCTACACGATAACCGTTGAGGTGCAGCCAATCGATGGGAACAGCGCCAACGTATCAGTGAACGCGAAAATCGAGGGACGTACTGACGGAGCGACTGGCGCCGAATGGGCGACGCTGCAAACCACTGGCATAGCGGAAGAGGAGTTTCTTACCGCGCTGATCACGAAGATTACTGGCGCACCGCCGCCGGGCCGCACCGAGTCGCCAATCCCTTAAAGTAAAACCTCAACCACGACACTAAGCCGATGATTGAATCTCAGGATCACTTATTCGAAGAACCCAAGCGCTCGGCTCTACCGATGCTGCTGGCGGGCATCACTGCTCTGTTGATCACCGGGTTAGTGTTCGCCGGTTACACCATCTTGCGGAAGCGCCACGCGGATTCCGAGCAAGCCTTAACGGCGGCAAAACAAGCCGAAGAAGCGAAACCACCTAAGGCTCTAGTTGTCGTCGACGAAGCGCTGCTCAAGAACGGTCAAACTACGCTTGGCGGCGCTGTCAGGAATACATCGAACGAAAAGCTCGAGAATTTAGTAGTGGAGTTGGAATTAAGGCGACGCAAAGACTCCGGCCTGGAGACCCAACTCGTTCCCTTAACTCCTGCGACACTTGAACCCCAGCAGGAAGGACGTTATGTCCTTCAACTCAAGGCGCAGGATTACAGCTCGGCACATCTTTCCGGATTGAAGGCCGGTCCGGCGCGGACCGAGTTGGCATATACGACTGCTGCGGGCAACAAGCGACCGTTGGAACGCCTCGAGCAAAAAACGATCATCGTGAACAAGCCGTCAAAGGGTGGTGAGTTTCTCAACTCTCCTGACAACCCTGCACGTGTTCCCTGAGGTTCCAGTGCTCGCGCCTGGTTGGGTTCAAGTTATCGGTTAAAGGTCGGCACGACCACAGTTAATGTCTTTTGTAAGCTGATTCCGACTTCTATCGAAGCGCGATGCAACTCGCCGGCGGCTAGCTTCGTCGAACAGAAGCAAAAGTCAGTCAAAGTATATAAACTTGAGAATGATTATTCGTCTTGCTTTAGTGTTTGCCCGCCCGTTCGCCCGAACTGTTTTGGTTCTGTCGCTCCTGTTTGGTGCCCTTTCATTTGCGCCGGCTCAGGATAAGCTGCTGCAACAGCCGCTCAGCGCGGAAGGTGACAACAACGATCGACCGCTCTCCACGATTGAAGAGGAAATGCGCGCGAAGCGGGCGATAAAGGAAGCGGAACGGCAATATCAGGAGAATCTTGAACGCGCTCGCGATCTCTCGACCCTGGGCGCCACCATCGTGGCTTCCTTTAAACAGAATCAGCGGCTAAACGACCACGACTACAAGAAACTCGATAAGGTTGAGAAACTTGCGAAGGGCATCCGCCGCGCGGCCGGCGGCTCTGAAGATGAAACGGAGATGGAAAAGCCGCCAAGAGATCTGAACGCAGCCGTGGACATGTTGGATACGCTGAGCCAGTCGCTGAAGTCGAAAGTGGAAAAGACACCTAAGCACGTGATCAACGCGTGCGTCATCGACGAGGCTAATGTTTTACTTGAGCTCGTCCGCATTCTTCGCACCCTGCCACCGAAGGCGTAATTCCCTTGCCTAAGCATTTCCGCTACAGCCAACCGGGTTGGATAGTTAAAGCAGTTGCGACTCTTGTCCTCGTGATGTGCTTGTTGCCGGCCACCTCGTTTACACAGGACGACGACGTGGTGCGCGTCAACACCGACCTCGTAGTTCTAAACGTCACCGTCACTAACAAAGCGGGCGAATATGTCCCCGGCTTGAAGCGTGCCGACTTCACGGTCTTCGAAGACGGCAAACAAGTCGCGCCGGAGATGATTTCGAGTTTCAGCGTACACGAATCGCCTTTCGCGTCGGTGGTTCTGCTGGACACTTCCGGCAGCATGGAGAGCCGTCTAACTCTGGCGCGGTCGGCTGCGATCCGTTTTCTCGATCGCTTGCGCGAGGAAGACGTGGCCGCTGTTTACAGATTCGATTCGAAGGTGGCGCAAGTTCAGGAGTTTTCCACAGGTCGTGATCTGGCGCCGATGGTGTATGGCGTGAAAGCTTACGGATTGACCACGCTCAACGACGCGATCGTCGAGGCCGCGAAGGCGCTGGCAGACCGTCCCGAGAAACGAAAGGCCATCATCGTCTTGTCGGACGGCATCGACAATCACAGCAAGGCATCTTCTGATAAAGCTGTTGAAAGCGCCCTTGCAGTAGGCGCGACGATTTATGCAGTGGATATGTCAGCCACGGAAGGAAGCGTCTCGCGGAACCAGCAGAGCGCCGGGATACTGAAAAGCTTTGCGGAAAAGAGCGGCGGCCGTTTTGTCGCCACGCCGGGCGGGCCGGCGCTCCGCGACGCATTTGCAAACATCGCGGACGAGTTAGGCCACCAGTACACGCTCGCTTACCGGCCGCTCAATCAAACGCACGACGGCAAATGGCATAAGCTGGATGTGAAGATTTCTCGTGAGGATTTGCTGGTGCGTTCGCGGAAAGCGTACCGCGCGCCGAAGCGCTAGTCCCTACTCACGCGTGGTTTGGTTTAGCGACTTCTCGCGATGCCTCTCAATCGCAAGTTCAATTAATACATTAAGCATTTCGGTGTAATTCAAACCCGAGGCTGCCCACATCTTGGGATAACCCGAAACCTCGGTTAGCCCGGGGATAGTGTTCAGTTCATTTATGAGGAGTTCGTTCGAGTGTCGCTTGAGGAAAAAGTCGACGCGGGCCAGACCGGCGGCGTCGATCGATTGAAACGCCGCGATCGCCATTTTCTGAATTCTCGTCGTCAGGGCTTTAGGTATCGGCGCGGGCACGACAAACTCAACGTGGCCCGTGGTGGTGTATTTTTCAGTGTAATCAAGAAATCCGGCGCTGTTGTCGTGAATGACATATTCGCCTGGAAGACTCGCACGCGGTTCGTCGTTCCCAATGACAGCGCACTCAATTTCACGCGCATCAACCGCTTCCTCAACCACAATCTTGCGGTCGTATTTGGCAGCGAGATCAATCGCGCGTTTCAGCGACGCTTTGTCATCGGCACGCGAGACCCCGACCGATGAGCCGAGGTTTGCCGGCTTCACGAAACACTTGAACCCGATTTCCTTTTCGATCTTTGCGATGACGCCGGTGGGCTTGTTTTGCCAATGCGACCGCAGGAACCAGAGGTATTTGCACATCGGCAATCCTGCCTGGAGGAAGAGTAGCTTCATAGCCACTTTGTCCATGCCGCACGACGACGCCAGCACCCCACAACCGACGTACGGAATATTCGCCATTTCCAGCAGGCCCTGAATAGTGCCGTCTTCGCCAAACGGACCGTGCAACACTGGAAAAACTACGTCGAGCTTTTGTGAGGCCAGGGGTCCGCCGTTCTTATCAAACGAGATCAGACCGGTGTGGGAAGAATCTCCGAGAATAGCGACGGCGTCTCGCTCGTCTTCGGCGAGCTTTCCCGGCAAGGCTGACTTTGCAGTACCAGGGAGCAGTTGAAAAGCCTCGGCAGGCGGGAGCCATTTCCCTTCCCGCGAGATCGCGACCGGTACGACCTCATATTTCTTTCGATCAATTGCCTCGATAACCGAAGCAGCCGAGCGAATCGAAACCTCGTGTTCACCGGATCGTCCGCCGAAGATCACCCCGACGCGAAGCTTCTTTGCCAAAATGGTTCCCCAGTTCGTCTACAGGATTGTTTTGCCTAGCGCGGACAATATTAACTCAACGCCGAGGTCTGCGGTCTTGTTGTTAACGTCAAGCGCCGTGTTTATTTCAACTACTTCGAGTGAACGCATGCCGCCGGCCTCCGCGATCTTTTCCATCGCCAGGTGGGCCTCTCGATACGTAAGACCGCCGCGCACCAACGTCCCCGAACCGGGAGCGTCGCCCGGATCGAGCACGTCGACATCGAAGGTAACCGCGTAACCACCGCTCGCGCGCGACGCGATCTCAATTGCTTCATCGAGGCAGGCCCGCATGCCGCGTTCGTCAATCTCGCGCATAGTCATGAAACGAATACCAAGCGCTCGCACCAGCTCTCGCTCGCCGCGATCGATATCCCGCGCGCCGATGTGCACGCAATATTGCGGGTCAAGCTTTGGCGTGAAGCCGCCGATGTTTGTTAATTGTTCCGCTCCATACCCCAGCAAGACGGCGAGCGGCATTCCGTGAATGTTGCCGGAGGGCGAACTCTCGGGCGTGTTCATGTCGGCGTGAGCGTCGAACCAAATCAGACCAGGTTGTTGCTCGTGTTTGCGGCAGTGAGAAGAAAATCCGGAAAGTGAGCCGATCGCGATCGAGTGGTCTCCTCCGAGAACCACCGGCA
>JBKPNP010000343.1:0-6662 GCA_046732775.1 Acidobacteriota bacterium | reverse complement strand
AGGTGCTGCCGCCGCCGGTTTGTGTGTTTACGAGCGACGAGCAGGTGGTTGAATTTCAGGATCGCGCGGGCTATACGACCGAAAAGATTGGCTACGACGAAGTCGAGCTGCAGCCTGAGGCAATGAAGCAGTTGCTGAAAGCGCGCGAAGAGGCACAAAAGGAAAATCTCGATATAACGCCGCGCGACGGGGCTGAAGCGGCTCGCAGAAGTTTTGAGGACAGTTTGCAGTTGTGGGACACCCGCTTCCTGCCGGCGCTCGCGTACTGGGAGCAACAGGGGCGGCTAACGGCGGCTCAGGTCGCACACCTGAAGAGTTTGCCGTTGAAGGATCAAATCGCTGAAGTGCTGGAGTTAGAAAAGACCGGCATCTACTTCAGTAAGGACCTCTCCAAGTCCATTCTTTATTCAATCGCCGCTCCGGGTACGTCACAACACATTGCGATGCTGGCCTTCGACGTTACTGAATTCGATAATCCGCGCGTACGCGAGATTCTCGCGAAGCACGGTTGGTTTCAAACCGTCCTCAGTGATCTGCCCCACTTTACATTTCTCGGCCTGAAAGAAAAGGACTTGCCAAAAAATGGCCTGAAGCAAATTGAAGTTGACGGCCAAATTTTCTGGATTCCAAACGTGAGCGCAGATAACCCTGCCACCGCCAGTCAGTCCCGCTAAAAATGAAGCGAGCCAAATTTGACGACGCTTCACAGCTAGCGCTTACCGAGTGCGTCAAGAAAATCGAAACAACGACCGACGCGGAACTCATTCTAATCGTTCGCGCGCGCTCGACATCGTACCGCCACGCGGATTACCTGTGCGGCGCAATTCTCGCATTTGTGGGTTTACTGTTTTTACTTTTCTCTCCGTTCGATTTCCACGAATACTGGGTCGTCATTGATGTAGTGCTTTTGTTCATCATCGGCGCGGTCGCTTCGAGATATAGCAACTGGCTTCGCCGCCTGCTCACATCACAGAAATTTCGTAATGAAGCTGTTCGCAAGTCTGCAGCCGCAATGTTTTATGAAGCGGGGGTGGCGAACACGAATGCAGAGCTGGGTCTGATCGTCTATCTATCAATCCTCGAGCGCCGGCTCGAAATCATTGCAGACCGCGGCATCTTGAAAGGCGTGAACGCGCTCGAGTGGAATCAAATCGTAGCGGAATTACATCAGGCTGGCGGAAAGCCTGAGCCGCAATCGCTGCTCGAGGCAATGGAGAAACTGGGTTGCGTACTTGCGAAACACTGCCCCGCCACCGGGGAGAATCCAAATGAACTTCCTGATGCTCCACTTTTCGAATTGAGATGATTCGCAGGCGTTTAGCAGAACTGTTTTATAAAGTCGCCGGTTCACCATGGCTGTGGCTGGGCGCAGTTCTGCTGTTCGTTCCGCTTGAGGTTATTGCACGCGTTGGCGGTGGCCATTCTTACGGCGGCGGTTCCCACAGCAGCGGCGGCAGTCGCGGCGGCGGCAGCAGTGGCAGCGGCGGTGGTGGAGACGGCGGCGCGATTCTAGGCATCATTCGGCTATTGGTTTGGTTGACGATAGAGCATCCAGTCGTCGGTATTCCCGTCGACATCGCAATCGCCGGCTTTGTCGTTTACCGCTTCAGCCGCAGCGGTAAATCGGCGGAAGGTTTCTCCTCGAACAACGGAACGGGCTTAGGCCTTGACGTGTCTGACTCACGCGCTGACGTGAACCGTGAGTTTGCACAGCTTCGTAAGTTTGATCCGAATTTCTCAGAAATAGTTTTTACTGATTTTTGCTATGCCCTCTATGCGAAGGCCCACGACGCGCGTGGCCACGGCGCAGAAGTTCTAGATCAGTTTTCTCCGTATCTCAGCGATGAAGCGCGCAAAACTTTGTTGCAGCGCAATCCCGCCGGCCTGAAAGAGGTGAAGGGCATCATCGTGGGCGCCATGAACATCGCGAGTGTACGTGGCGTGGCGACGCCGCTCGTCAACATAACCCTGGTGTTTGAGACTAACTACACCGAAGTGACCGGTAACAGTGAGATGACTTACTACGTTACCGAGCGCTGGCAACTTGAACGCAAACGCGACGTTTTATCTCCGCCACCGGCGCAGGCCACCGCGCTCCACTGTCCGAAGTGTGGCGCACCTTTGCAGAAAAACACCGTCGGTGCCTGCGCGTTTTGCGGAGCGAAAATCGAGAGTGGCGAGTTTCAATGGTATGTGCGCAACGTGGAATTGTTGAGCCGGGAAGCACGCGGCCCGTTGTTAACTTCGGATGTGGCCGAACAGGGGACAAACCTGCCCAGCGTAGTGCAACCGAATTTTGCAGAAGTGCGCAGCGCGTTCGAAAAGAACAATCCGGGTTTTGCCTGGGGAGACTTTCAGGCGCGAGCCCGCTTGATTTTTGACGAGTTGCAGGCGGCTTGGTCGAGTTTGAAATGGGAAAGAGCACGGCCGCACGAAACGGACAATCTTTTCCAGATGCATCAATACTGGATCGAGGCATACAAGCGACAGCATCTGAACAATCGCGTCGAGAACTGTCAGATCACAGCGCTGCAACCGGTGAAGATCAAAGAAGACGCGTTCTACATTTCGATTACCTTACGAATCGGCGCGCAAGCCTACGACTACACCGTCGACGAACAAGGAAATATCGTCAGCGGCTCAAACACAACGCTGCGTTACTGGAGCGAGTACTGGACGTTTATTCGCAGCCGCCTGGCAAAAGATATGGCCACGAAGGCGGAACTGAATTGTCCGAATTGCGCCGCGCCACTCAAAGTGAATAGCTCCGGCATCTGTGAATTCTGCGGCGGAAAGATTACGTCAGGCGAGTTTGATTGGGTGCTTTCTCTGATCGAGCAGGACGAGGCTTACCGCGGATAAAGATTTACGGTTTGGCGGAATCCCCACGACGCTTTAACCCCCACAACAAGCACCGCTCGACAAGGAAGCGACGCACTCCGTCTCTTTTTTAAGGATGCATTTGTCAATTCCGGCTCTGCACGATAACCTCGAATCAGCGCATAACGCAGCAGTGTTAACGGATCGGGCTGACATCTTATCCGCAGGCGCTGACATCGAATTGGCTCGTGCCGTTATGCCGCCGGCCGTACGACGTTGCCTTGAATGAATGTAAAGGGAGTGTTCAGTGAAACGTAGTCTGTTACTAATTCTCGTAGCCGTTTCTATTCTGCTGGATCCGTCTGTGTTTGGGGCGCAGCGGCAGGCCCCGGCATCGCGACCGGTGAACTCTCAAGCGCCCGCGGCCACCGCTGCCGCGCCGCAAACACAAACAAGATTCGTAAATCGCGAACTGCCAAACGGACTGGAGATGGTCGTAGTCGAAGATCATTCGATTCCCCTCGTGACCTGCGAGCTCGCAGTTAGAAATGGATCGTTTACCGAACCACCCGAGCTCAACGGGCTCTCTCACTTATACGAGCACATGTTTTTCAAAGCCAACCGCGCCGCGATGAACGGTGAGGCTTACCTGAACACGATTGACCAACTGGGAATTGTTTACAACGGACAAACGCAGGAAGAGTTGGTGAATTACTACTTCACCACTACTTCGCCGAACCTCGCGGTGGCCATGCGCTTTATGCGCGACGCGGTGCGTTATCCGCTGTTTGACGAGAACCAGTTCAAACAGGAGAAGGAAGTGGTCATCGGTGAACTCGATCGTCACGAGTCAAATCCCTTTGGCGCTCTTTCAATCGAAATGAATAACCGGCTCTTCTACAAATACCCGAGCCGGAAGAACCCGGGTGGCAACAGGCAAACGGTTGGCGCTGCAACTACTGACATGATGCGGTTGATTCAAGGCCGCTACTACGTGCCAAACAATTCCGCGATCGTCGTCACCGGCGATGTGCGGCCTGACGAAGTGTTCGCGCTCGTCCAAAGTCTGTTTGGTGACTGGCCGAAACGCGAGAAGGATCCTTTCGTTGAGTTTCCCCTCGTGGAGCATCCGCCGCTCGTGAAGAGCGAGGGCGTAATCATCAAACAGCCCGTGCAAAACGTCATATTCGAAATTGGTTGGCAGGGCCCTTCGATTGGCAAGGACGACGCTTCAACTTACGCCGCCGACGTTTTCTCCTTCATTCTGCGACAGCCTAATTCGCGCTTTCAGCGCGCGCTCGTGGACAGCGGACTGGTGACGGGCGCCAACCTTGGTTACTACACGCAGCGTAATGTCGGCCCCATAAATCTAATCGCGCAAACCACCAGTCAAAACGCTCGTGCCGCTATCAAAGCGATTTACAACGAAGTCGCGCACTTTAATGACCGCGATTATTTTACTGACGAGCAATTGGAAACGGCGAAGGCGTTGCTGGAAGCCGATGACTTGTTCAGCCGCGAAAAACTTTCTGACTACACCCATACGATAAGTTTTTGGTGGGCATCGACGGGCATCGATTACTTCCGTGGTTATCAAAGCAACCTGCGAAGAATTACGCGCGCCGATATCAACCGCTATGTGTCGACCTACATTCAGGGCAAAAACCATGTTGGCCTGGTGTTGTTGTCTGAAGAGGCTGCAAAGGCGTCGCAACTGACGCCTGAGATGCTTATCGGCGAAGAGAAGACGGCGGCGAAGTAGCTAACGGTTCTTAAGGAAGAAGAAATGAAGCAGATTTCGTTCAAATGGCGAATTGCAGTACTCAGTCTTTTAATAGCGGCGGCGCCGCTGGCGGCGCAGGAAAAGCATCCGGCGGCGATCGGCCCGCAACCCGTACCGGTCGCGAAACGACTGTTGCCTACGGACCCGGCAGCGCTGGTAACAGAGTTTGACGTCAATGGGCTCAAGGTACTCGTCAAACGACGCGAAGGCAGCCAGACAGTTGTCGCTGGACTGTTTATCAAAGGCGGCACACAGAACATCACGGCAGCGAACGCGGGCATTGAAGACCTGATGCTTGATGTCTCGTCGGAAGCGACGATGAGCTTTCCGCGCGAGCGTCTGAGAGTTGAATTGGCGCGGCTGGGATCGAGTGTTTCTTCCGGCGTTAACTACGACTATTCAGCCCTGACCCTTGGCACTACGCGGGTCAATTTTGATCGGGCCTGGGACATTTTCACTGACGTGGCCCTGCGTCCGAGTTTCATTCCTGAAGACGTGGAGCGCGTGCGCAACCGCCTGCTGCTTTCCCTGCGCGACGACGCAGACTCCCCGGATTCGTATGTGCAACTGCTGCAGGCGCGTGTCGCTTATGCCGGTCATCCTTACCTGAACGACCCGCGTGGAACGGTCGAATCAATTGGGAGACTGACTCCGGAAGATTTGCGCCGCTATCACAAGCAGATGATGGAGACGTCGCGGTTATTGCTCGTGATCGTGGGCGACCTCGACGCGCAACAGCTGCGGCAACGAATAGCCGCCACCTTCGGTAAATTGCCGCGAGGTGATTACAGTCCGACCGCCCCTCCGCAACTTTCGTTTACTGCTTCAACCGTAGACGTGACTCCGCGCGAGTTGCCCACGAACTATATTCAGGGAGTTTTCGCCGCTCCCTCAATGGCATCAGCAGATCTCTATCCAATGCGCGTTGCCACCTCGATTTTGCAGAACCGTTTGTTCCTTGAAATCCGCACGCGCCGAAATCTCTCGTATGCCCCTGACGCATTTCTTTGGAGCCAGGGAGCAAATTTGGGCGGCATTTCGGTGACCTCAACTGACGCGAACCAGAGCGTTATGATCATGCTGAATGAAATGGCGCGTTTGCGAAACGAGCGAATCTCACCGGAAGATTTGAAGGGCACGATTCAACATTATCTAACCCGCTATTATCTCGGCGAAGAAACCAACGCAGCGCAGGCAGGCGAGTTGGCACAGGCGGAACTGATCGGCGGTGGTTGGCGAAACGCGACGCTCTTCATGGACAAGATGAGCGCCGTAACCGCTGCTGATGTGCAACGCGTGGCGCAGAAATACATGCACAACATCCGCTTCGTAGTTCTCGGTAATCCGAAGAGCGTCGACCCGAAAGTGTTCCTGAGCGACTCCGCGGATTAAGAACAGCCCGACTGTTGGGCGACAGCTTTGCCTCAAAAGTCCTGAGGTACCCCGGTACTCCAGGTATCGGTTTCGAATTTAACTCCGAAGTAGTTCGCTAACTCCAGCCCAGGGTTTCCTACCCTGGAGAACTCAGGTGGTTAATATCCTCTTAGCCCTTCATTGGTTCGCTGATTGACCCCAGGGTAGGAAACCCTGGGCTGGAGTTAGCGAACACCTTTGGTGTTAGAAACTTTTTCTGGACTTTTGGGGCAAACCGGCGGGCGACAAAAAAGGGCACTTCGAGTGAATCCTCGTCGCGCCCTTTTTATCGTTTTGCCTTGAAGCGCCTAGCGTTCCATGCGAGTGTCGCTCAGCAACTTTCCATACAGCTTCTCATCCAGCTGCCGCAACGTTCTTGCTTCCGCCAGTGCCAATCTTTCATTGCCACTTTCAAAATACGCCACCGCGAGATTGTAATGCGCTTCTGCGCTGTCGGGTCGAATGGCAGCGGCGCGAGCGTAAGAGGCAATAGCTTCGGTCATCCGGCCGGCGTAGTAAAAAGCATCGCCGAGCTTGTTGTGTATTTCTTCAGATTCGGGTTTGAGTTCGAGCGCGTGCTGGTAAGCACGAATTGCTTCCACGCTTTTGCCCTGCTTAACTTTGCAATAGCCAACCTGTACCCAGG
>JBKPNP010000342.1:0-6700 GCA_046732775.1 Acidobacteriota bacterium | reverse complement strand
AAAGGAACGAGAGCCGGATGTCTTCGTCTTTTATGAAAAGCGAGGGGCGGGCATCAGCTGGATTGCCGTTGCAAAAACAGAAGATGCAGGCGTTGGCGCACTGTCTTGGAACGATCTGTTCAAAACTCAGTCCAAAATCTTCGCCTTCGCCGCGCTCAATTTGCAGTTCCCAGTCTTCGCCGCCACTCTTTCTGACTTCCAAAACCAGTTCTGTTTCGCCGGCAGTTTGAAAACGAAAGTCGAGGTAGTCGCGCACGGTGCGGCCATTTACTTTCGTTATTCGATCTCCCGGTGCCAGTTCCAGCTCCTCCCCGATGCTCTCGGGCGATACTTCCGCGATCTCGACACCGCGTCGCCGAATGCTGGTTACTGCCGGAGCTACTGCAAATTCGTACATGCCGGAATAATGTCCGACAAAGTTCACTTTGTCGAGCAGGGTTACCTCACTGCGCGCGTTTGCGGCAGCCCCTGACCGGAACCCAAAGCGGCACCTTCGGAAATCAAAATACTTCAATTTTATTGACAATCCGCGCCCTGTTTGTTAGTTATGCAGCGCGAAATAATTCCATCCGACAAATTAAGATTATCCGGCTTTCTCCAACCTGATTCTCGAGTTGAGATCTAATGAATAACAAACTAAAGCCAGCACTTCTCGGCGGATTGATCGTGGGTGTGCTCTCCGCAATACCTCTGGTTCAGTATTGCTGTTGCATCTGGGGCATTGGTGGCGGAGCTCTCGCAGCTTTCCTTTACATCAAGAGTTCTACCGTGCCGGTGAAAACTGGCGATGGCGCGACTGTCGGTGGTTTAGCCGGCGTTATCGGCGGCATCATCTACCTCATTCTCGGCCTTCCAATCGCGATCTTCTTTGGCATGGCGGCGATGGAAGAGCAGCTCACTCGAAGCGGCGTTTCCCTGCCGTTCTCGGGTATGTTGCTGATAATCGTGGCCGGTATTGTCGGCGCGATTATTCTCGCGATACTCGCAACGCTCGGCGGAGTCATAGGAGTAGCGATCTTCGAGAAACGAAAATAAGCGCTTGTTCTCGCCGGCATCCTTCAGGGCCTCTGCGGTCGCAGTGCGTCCGGCGAGATTCGAGTGAAACCGGATTGACCTTCTAAATCTTAGTTTGACCCAGGAGAAACCTTAATGTCTCAACAATGGAATACCCCTTCCCCCGGTGGTTCGGAAACCGTTCCAAACTATTTAATTCCCGCGATCCTTTCGCTGTTTTGTTGCTGGCCGCTCGCGATTGTGGCCATCATTTTTGCGGCGCAGGTAAACGGCAAAGTAGCGGCGGGCGACATCGCGGGCGCGGTGGACTCTTCCAAGAAGGCGAAGATGTTCAGCTTTATTTCTATCGGACTCGGTCTCTTGCTGATCCTCTGTTACATCGTGTTCATCGTCTTTATCGGTGGCATGAGCGCTATTGGAAATATGTAAGGCGGGAGTCGCGGCCCTGATCGTTTGACGCTCTGCGCTTTCATTCTTCGAACTGCAAAGCTCGCAGCAACGTAAGACATCACGGGTCGCGACTTTTACTTTCTAGCTGTCGGAGCAAAAGTTAAATGAGCAGATATTGCACGAAGTGCGGCGCGGTAAATGACGACACCGCACAGTATTGTGTTAACTGTCAGGCGCAGTTGACGCCGGTGAGCGGTGGCTACCAACCGATGCAATCAGTGAACCCGATCGGTTCAGGAGCGATGACTGACTGGAAGGCGTTGGGCGCCGACAAGAAGATCCTCGCCGGCATTTTAGGCATCGTGGTCGGCGCTTTTGGGGTTCACAAGTTTGTGCTCGGCTACACGACCGAAGGCATCATCATGCTGCTGATTACAGTCTTAACCTGCGGCGTGTTTGCGATTGTTCCGAGCATTATCGGAATCGTTGAAGGCGTCATCTACCTCACAAAGTCTGACGAAGAGTTTGTCAGGACCTACCTGCAGTCGAAGAAGGGCTGGTTCTAGATCGTTGCAGAACCGCGAGCGGTAGCCAGCGGATGCCGGCATTCAACACCGTACTGACGCTTATAGTTCGTTCACCCTTTTCACATTCTGCGAAGCATTCGCTCGCTACCGTTCGCGGTTCTGTAATTCCCCGCATCTCGGTCTTTGCTCATACCCAAACTGACGCAGTCCCTTTGCTTACGGCTGCTTTTTCCCACAGCAGTCGCATGTTAGTTTAGCCGTCGCATGAGATTTGACGACGTCGCGAAAACCCGCCTGGGAGTGCTGTTGTTTTGGCTGTCGCTGGCCGCCGCCTCGGGTTATCTGTTGCTTTTTGAACCGGGCAAGTCGGGCTTCTTTTTGGTTTGTCCGTTTCGAAAAATAACCGGCTTTACTTGTCCCGGTTGCGGCAGTACGCGCGCAATGCACCGGCTCATTCACGGCGACGTTATCGCTGCATTTCAGTTCAACCCACTTTTCATTCTGGCGCTGCCACTGCTGCTTTACGTGCTGCTGCGTTACACCGATGCCGCCATCCGCGGCAAACCACTAAATCCGAATAAACTCAACGCGAAATACATCTGGGTGCTGTTTGTGGTTATCTTGTCGTTTTGGATTTTCCGCAATACTCCGTTCTATCCGTTCGTCTCATGAATGCAGTCTTGCGCTCAGCCAACCATGGAGGTCGAACCCCTATGCGATCTTTTTTCGTTCTAACGCTGGTGCTGCTTCTGGCCGTCGCGGTTAAGACGCAACAAACTGGGCCGTCACGCGATGTGTTCAGAACCCCACCACGCCCGGTCCACACCTTTTCAATCGTCGCGCGCGATCCGGTAACCGGAGAGCTTGGCGTCGCCGTTCAGTCACATTGGTTTTCTGTCGGATCGATTGTTCCGTGGGCTGAAGCAGGTGTTGGCGCAGTGGCAACTCAATCGTTCGTTGATCCTAGTTACGGCAAGCTCGGGCTCGATCTGATGCGAACCGGCAAGAGCGCACCCGACGCTTTGAAAGCGTTGCTCGCCGGTGACGAAGGCCGCGAGGTACGGCAAGTGGCGATGATCGACATGCAAGGCCGCGTCGATGCCTGGACCGGAAAGAACGACATTTCCGCCGCCGGACATTTCGTCGGTAAAGATTTTTCGGTGCAGGCAAATCTGATGGCCAATGACCGCGTGTGGCCGGCGATGGCGCGCGCCTTTGAAACCTCAAAAGGCGATCTCGCGGATCGCATGCTAGCCGCACTTGATGCCGCCCAGGCCGCCGGCGGCGATATTCGGGGACGTCAATCGGCTGCGCTCATTGTCGTGACCGGCAAACCGACCGGGCAGCCCTGGAAAGATCGAACCTTCGACTTGCGTGTCGACGACAGTTCGGAGCCGCTCGTTGAGTTGCGCCGCCTGGTCACGCTGCAGCGTGCGTACAACCACATGAACGCCGGCGATCTGGCCGTAGAAAAGAAAGACAACGAAGGCGCGTTGCGCGAATACACCGCCGCGGAAATACTGGTTCCCGACAATGCCGAGATGATCTACTGGCACGCCGTCGCGCTGGTAAACATGGGACGCGTAGACGAATCGTTGCCGCTGTTTCGCAAAGTGTTCGCGATGGCTCCAAACTGGGCAACGCTGACGCCGCGTTTGCCGAAATCAGGTCTGCTGCCGGACGACGCAAAGCTGATCGAAAAGATTCTTTCAGCGGCCAACAAGAATTGAGATTCACGCCGCCTGGCCTTCAGCATGTCTGACTCGAACGCAAAACTAAAAGAACGTGTGCGCGCGTTCTGGCAGGCGAATCCCTGCGGCGTAAAGTTTGCCGATGCGGCGCCCGGCACACGACACTTTTACGAACTCGTCGAGGCGCACCGTTACACGAAAGAGTGGCACATCCCCATCGCCGCGGACTTTGCCGCTGCCCGCGGGTTGAAGGTTTTGGAAATCGGGTGTGGTCTGGGTACCGATGGCGCTCAGTTTGCCGAAGCTGGGGCAGACTACACGGGCGTTGACTTAACGGATGCGGCGGTGGAACTCGCACGCAAACGTTTTGAGTTATTTAATTTGCCCGGGACTTTTCAAACGGCCGACGCCGAGAATCTGCCGTTTGCCGACGAGAGTTTTGATCTGGTGTATTCCCACGGCGTGCTGCATCACACGCCCGACACCGCGAAAGCCATCGGCGAAATTCATCGCGTGCTCCGGCGCGGCGGACGCGCGATGGTTATGCTTTACCACAGCGGCTCGTACAATTATCGCGTCAACATTTCTGTGCTGCGCCGGGCGGGAGCAAGGCTGCTGAAATCGGAATCGGGTATCAAGCTTGCGCATCGCCTAACGGGCGAGCCAATGGAATCGCTGCGAGAGCACGCGGCGCTGTTGAAGACTGAAAAGGAATCGTATCTCGAGGCGGCCGAGTTCTTGAATCAGAATACAGACGGCGCCGGCAACCCGCTGGCGCGAGTTTATTCGCGACGGCAAGCGCGCGCTCTCTTCAAAGAGTTTTCGCACGTCGAGTTGAAGACCTACTTTTTGAACAAGCGGTGGATACCGGTGATTGGAAGTGTTTTGCCGCAGTCGTTGGAGTCGGGCCTCGCGTCACGTTGGGGCTGGCATCTTTGGATATACGCTACGAAATGACCGATGAGCTTTGTGGTTTGAGCTTGGTACTTTGAGCTGCTGCGTTCGCAGTCCAAAGCACAAAGCTCAAAGCAGAAGGTTCAAAGCACAAAGTTCGAATTTCATGCAAAGCATTTTAATTACCGGCGGCGCCGGATTTATTGGTTCACACCTCGTTGACCGTCTGGTCGCAGAAGGCGAGTGGCGCGTTTCCGTCGTTGACGATTTCAATAACTTTTACGATCCGGCAATCAAACGTGGCAACGCGAGTCGACACGAGAACAACTCCAACTATCGCCTGTTCGAGGCCGACATTCGTGACGCCGCAGCTCTGAAGCAAATTTTCGCTGAAACGGAATTCGATTGTATCGTTCACCTCGCGGCGCGCGCTGGTGTGCGTCCATCGCTAACGCAACCGCAGCTTTATGCGGAGACGAACATCAACGGCACGATCAATCTGCTTGAGTTGGCTCGTGAGCATACCGTCAAGCAGTTTGTCTTCGGCTCCTCATCTTCCGTCTATGGAATAAACGCCAAGGTTCCTTTCAGTGAAGACGATCCGATTCGGCAACCGATCTCGCCTTATGCAGCGACGAAAGGCGCCGGCGAATTGATCTGCCACAGCTATACGCATCTTTACGGAATTCGCTGCATCTGTTTGCGCTTCTTCACCGTGTACGGCCCGCGCCAACGTCCCGATCTGGCGATTCATAAGTTTGCCAAACTGATTAGCGAAGGAAAACCGATACCGGTTTTCGGAGACGGGACAACGCGTCGTGATTACACTTTCATCGACGACATCATTGCCGGCGTGCGCTCTGCGATCGGTTACGAAGCGACAGAGTATGAAGTCGTCAACCTCGGTGAGTCGCGCACAGTGGAGCTTCGCGAACTGATTTCGCTGCTCGAAAAAGAATTAGGCATGAACGCGATAATTGACCGCCAACCATTGCAGCCTGGCGACGTGCCACAAACCTTTGCAGACATCACGAAGGCCCGGCGGATTCTTGGCTACGATCCGCGCGTGCCAATCGAGGAAGGAATACAACGCTTTGTTCAATGGTGGCGTGAGAGACCGAATCGGGCGTAGCTTGCTGTTGCTGCTGCTGTGTGTTGGTCTTTGTGAAGCGCGGGTCGTGGCGCCAGGATGCGCGACCTTGAAGGGAATTATTTACTTTACGAATAACACGCCCGGCAACATGCGAGAATTTCCTGTTGAGTTATTCACAGGCGATCGCAAAAGAAAGTTAGCGGAAACGCGTGTAAACGCTGAACACCGCTTTGCATTCTCGGAGCTCAAAAACGGAAAGTACCTGCTGAAAGTCACCTGGCCTGAGCATTGTGTCTTGTGGTACAGGGTGACCTTAACGACAAAGTCTGAGCGCAATGTCAGAATCATAATGGATGCCGACTGTGCGCACGCAAACGGCAAGATTTTGGATTTCTCCGAGTAGGTTTTTAATGTCGGTTACCGCAGACAAGCTCAATGATGAACGGCTGCCGCGTGAAATGCAGCAGCATACCTACGCCATCATGCGCCGGGTTGAAGAGAGCCATTGGTGGTTTGTCGGCCGGCGACAAATCATCAGGAGTTTTCTCAAACGGATTGTCAGCGACTTGAACACTGATCGCGCGAATGACGCACTCCACATTCTTGATGTCGGTTGCGGGACCGGGGCGAATCTGGAAATGCTTTCGGAGTTTGGCAACGCGGAAGGCGTGGATGTGTCGACTGAAGCGTTATCTTTTTGCCAGGGTCGCGGCCTGAAGCAGGTGAAACTCGGCGAAGCGGAAGCGCTGCCCTACGCAGACAATTCGTTCGATTTGGTGACCGGCCTGGATGTTGTCGAACATCTCGACGATGATCGCGCCGGGTTAAAGGAAATGCGGCGAGTTCTGCGAACTAACGGGCGCGCGCTTCTGTTTGTGCCAGCGTTCATGTTTCTTTGGGGCGTGCAGGACGACATCAGCAATCACCGTCGGCGCTACACCCTGAATGAGCTGAAGACAGTGGTGAAGAACGCCGGATTCGAGGTCGAGCGTGCGACTTACGTCAACCTCAGCTTCTTTGCACCGATATTCCTCGGTAGACTCTTCATGCGTGCTTCGGGTCTGCGCCCCGAATCCGAGAACAACATCACA
>JBKPNP010000341.1:0-3519 GCA_046732775.1 Acidobacteriota bacterium | reverse complement strand
TATTTGTTCCGATAGTTGTGTCGCTCGAACACATCGAGGGAATCTCGGCGCCCATAATTTTCTTTTCCGCTTCGCTGGCCATCATTCCCATGGCCGGACTGATCGTCCGCGCCACTGAACAACTTGCTGAGCGAACGGGCGACGCCGTCGGTGGACTATTGAATGCAACCTTTGGCAATGCGCCGGAATTGATCATTTCGGTTGTGGCGCTCAAGGCCGGCTATCTTGATATGGTGCGCGCCTCACTCGTCGGCGCCATCCTCGCGAATTTGTTGTTGGCACTGGGCGCCGCTTTCCTGGTTGGCGGACTGCGCTTTCACGAACAGCGATTCAACCCCACCGCCGCGCGTGCCTACAGTTCGATGATGTTCATCGCCGCCATCAGCATGACCGTTCCCAGCGCGTTTAGTCGTTACTTCTCCGCAGACGACGTGCTGCCGCAAACGCGATCTCTCAATCTCGGAATTGCCGGACTGTTACTCGTCGCTTACGGACTCTATGTGTTGTTTTCCCTACGGACGCACTCCAGCTCGTTTCGCAGTGTGGATACGGAAGCTGCAGTAAACGAGCACGCAGAACATTGGGGATTGCCGCGCGCCATCGGCAGTTTAGTTTTCGCCTCCGTTCTCGCTGCCTGGATGAGCGAAATACTTGTGGGCGCCGCGGAGGCTACCGGAAAAGCCCTCGGCATGTCGCAGGTGTTTATTGGAATCGTGTTTGTCGCCGTGGTTGGCGGCGCCGCCGAAAGCCTGTCAGCGATCGCGATGGCTCAAAAAAACAAGATGGATTTGTCCGTCGGCATCGCACTCGGCAGTTGTATCCAGATAGCGCTCTTCGTCGCGCCGTTACTTGTCTTCACCAGCTATCTGGTCGCGCCGAAAGTACTTCATTTGTCGTTTGGACGAGCTGAGATTGGCTCACTATTTATGGCGGTCCTGATCGGTTCGATGGTAGCGGGCGATGGCGAGTCGAATTGGTTCAAAGGGATTCAGCTGATTACCGTCTACGCAATAATCGCACTCATGTTTTACCTCATGCCGGAGTTAACGGGGTGAGCTGAAGAAAGGAACCCGAGCCTTGAGTTACAGCCTCCGTGAGTTTTATAGCCAAAACGTCTCCGCCGCTCAGGCACTGAAGCGTCTGGTCAACGGAAACGAGCGTCACCTCCACGGCCCATCACGCCCGGCGTGGTTTACCAGAGCCGAGTTACCCGCGATCACGAAAGGCAAACAGCCGTTCGCAACCATACTTGGCTGCAGCGATTCGCAAGTTTCTCCGGAAGTGGTGTTCGATGCGAGTCCCGGTGACCTGTTCGTCATTCGTATCGCGGGTAATGTTCTGTCGTCTGAAGTCGCAGGAAGTTTGCAGTATGCAGGTTCGCAATTGCACACGCCTTTGCTGGTAGTGCTGGGTCACGAAGGTTGCGGCGCAGTCAAAGCGGCCTTGGCCGCTCGCGACCGTGGCATTGAACAGTGTTCCCGGCTGCAAGTTCTCGTGAATACGATCCTGCCGGCGCTGCCGGATTTCGATTCGCAATTATCGCCGGAGACGCGGCTTTCAGAGGCGGTCAAAAGCAATGTGCTTTGGACGCGGGAACAGCTAATGAGGTCAACCGACGATCGCAAACGCATGCTGGAAAATCGGATGAAAATAGCGGGCGCTATTTACGACATCGGTTCGGGCCGCGTGAAGTTTTTGATTTGAAGCCGTGTGTGCTGTGTTGGGACCGCGGGCGTCTCGCGCGCAACGCACTCGAAGGGTGCGAAATCAGTGCGTGCTACTGAGCGCAGCGCAAGTCATGCAGCGCTTCGCGCTCGTTGCGGGCGGGACGCCCGCGGTCCCAACAACAAACTCAATTTTTTTGGAGGATGACAAGTGTCGGACTTAGGCGCAAATGATTTCCCGGAACTGCCAAGGCCGTTTTCTTCGTCGGTACACGTCGACGTGTTCGGCATGTCAGATCAGGGACATGTCAGAAAAAATAACGAGGACCATTATTTAGTCGTGCGCAGCGGCCGAGTACTGGAAACTCTTGCGAGCAATTTGGCTAGCCGGCCTGGTGATCGTTTTGAAGAGACTGGTTATGGCTTCGTGGTGGCCGACGGCGTCGGCGGTGAAGCAGCCGGTGAAGTGGCCAGCCATGAGGCGATCCTTCGTCTGCTTAATCTGGCGTTGCAAACACCCGACTGGCAGTTCAACTGGGGGCCTAAAGAAATGAACACCGTCAAGTTTCGCATGCAAGATCGACTGCGACGCGTGAACTCGGCATTATTACAGCAAGCAAAGACTCATGAAGGTCTCAAAGGGATGTGCACTACGATGACGGCCGCACTCTCGCATGGCGACGATCTGATCATCGGCCATGTCGGAGATTCTCGTGCGTATCTCGTGCACGAAGAGAAGCTCAGGAGACTGACACGCGATCACACAGTCGCTGAGCGTTTGATGAACAAACCTCATAACCCGATCGACGATCGTCTGCTGAAGGAACTAAAAAATGTTTTGCTGCAAGCGCTCGGCGCAAGTGAACGCGAATGTGCGCCTGATGTTGACGATTACATTCTTGAAGACGGCGACCAGCTGTTGCTTTGTACTGACGGCCTCACAGACATGGTCGAAGATACTGAAATAGAATCCATCATGCTAAAAGGAAACTCGGCCCAGTCAGCCTGCCGCACCCTCGTCGACGTCGCGCTAAACAACGGCGGCCGAGACAACGTCACGGTCATCGTCGCACGTTACTCGATGCCTCCGAGCTAAAACGGGGGGAAGAGGGGAAAGTGGGAAGGGGTAATAGGGACAAAGGGTAAAGGGGAAAGGCACCGTAGCACGCTACGCCCTTTTCCCCTGTCGTTTACCCCCTTTCCCTATTTCCCTATTACCCCGTTTTATCCAGGCTTCGTTTCAATAGCACCGCAGTCAGATCGTCTTGCTGTTCGGTGCCACGGCAGAAAGTCTCGACTGCCGATCTCAATCGAGTAATTACTTCTTCGGGTTCGCACTGTCGCGCTTCACGAATCACCGTTTCCAGCCGTTGAATTCCAAACTCTTCACCTTCCGGATTCGTCCATTCATAAAAGCCGTCGGTGATTAGCGCCAGCGTGTCTCCAGCTTCGAGTCGGATCTTCGTACCCTGATCGTATTTCGCGAGCGCCATCATGCCGAGCGGGATTCCCTGGGCGTCAAGATTCAAGATCTCGTCGTCCCTATACCGATACCAGATAATCGGCCCATGTCCGGCCGAGAGGACTTCCACGTGCGCAGTCGCGGGATCAAGCAGCACGACGACATAGGTAACGAAGCGGTTCGCGGGCAGGTCCTGCACCAGCAGTTGGTTCAAACGACTTAGAACGCCGCCGTTGTTGTTCGTCGCGAGCAGGCTGGCGCGCGCGTACGCACGACATGAAGCCATCACTAACGCCGGACCGATTCCGTGCCCGGTAGCGTCGCCTAAACTGATCGCGATGCGACCGTCGGGAAGATGCTGCCAGTCAAAGTAGTCGCCACCGGTTTGGTCGG
>JBKPNP010000340.1:0-4047 GCA_046732775.1 Acidobacteriota bacterium | reverse complement strand
GCTTTTGCGGGTCGGGCTTGATGACCACTGCGAGGTCCTGAGACAGGTCACCATTAAAATCGCCGGCAACGAAACTCGGATTGCGCGCAGTGTCGACCACTACGGCATCTTTCAACACACGCTTGACCGCGTCGCGAACGGCATTTGGTTCGGGAGGCGGCAGTTTGTTTGCCGCAACAACGGTTTGGTTCGTCGGGGTCGCAGGCAGCGTCGGCGTCGCCTCGGCGATGCGTTTGTTCGAAGAGCAACCGAAAGTCACGCCGAGACAGGCGAGTGTCAGGAGCAGGTTGGCAGGAGCTAGATTTACTGCGCGAGCTGATCGCATGGGAGTCACCGGAGGTTTAGGAATGAAGCCCGCCAGGCACTGAAGTCTGGCGAGCTTCGGGTGAATAGTTCAGCCAGCGTCGTTTCTAAAGTGATAGCACAAAGGCAATCAAATCGGATCGCTGACCGGCCGTTAAGGCGTTGTTGAAGTTGTTACGCGCGGCAGTTGCCTGACCTGCATGCAGTTGAATGACGTCGAAAATCGTGACGTTAAGCCCTTCATGCATAAAACGGTTGCGCGCGCGAATTCCCCAGAGGGGCGCGGTTCGCATCATGTTCGCGGAGCCCTGGCCGGCATTTTGGACGATGCCGTCGCCAGTGCCGATGTTGTGCAGTGCGAAATCGCTGAACGGGTGAATGATTTTGTTACCGAGAGCAGTCGGCACTGAAAACGCACCGCCGTTGATCACAGTTCCTGGGGGCGCGGTTTGCAAAGTGCGGGTATGACAAACTGCGCATCCGATTGCGGTGAACAGGGAATCGCCACGGGTCGCTGCGGCTGGAATTGGGTTCTGTCGACCGGGCGCCCGGGTCGCAGCCATGAAATCTGCGAAGGCGAGCACGTCGTCACCATCATCTTCCGGATCGGCAACTGGATCGAACGGCGCACCGGTACAATTTACGACCGCCTCAGCCGTGCTGCAGGGATTCTCCGTGGTGCCGGCGGCCGGGTTGGATGAACTTCTCCCGGCATTCCCGTCGAATGGATTAGTGATGCCCATCTCGTTGAGATAAGCGTCGCCGGCAAACGACAGCAAGCTCGCTTGTTGTGCCTTCCAACCGAAACGACCAATGCGCAGCGCGTTGTTTGCTTCAGTGACCGGGACAGCCGTTAAGACACCGCGTTGAGCGGACGGTTGAGCCGCGACGTTATCCTGTAGAGTGGTGTTCGACAGACATTCAACGAAACCGTCGCCGAGTGTACTGGTGGTAACCCGGAAAGCCTTAACGGTTTCGAGCGTGGAAATATGCTCAACGATATCTGAATCCGTACCGCGAGCATGAACTAGTTGGCCGCCGGCGGCATCAACGAAAGATCCGTTAACTAAATGGCCGGCACGAAACTCCATGGCTTGACTGAAGGCGCCGACGTCAACCGATTGGTGACACTCAACGCAGCCGACGTCGTTATAAGTTGGTCCGAGTCCATCAGCGACCGTTTCGCGTTCGCTGAAGATGAACTTATTGTCTTCAAATCTGCCGTTGCCGCGGGCCGTTGGCGCCACCGGTTCGGCTACGCACTCGTCTATTGGAGTGCCTAACGCGCCGAAACCGTTGAATAAATCGTTCGGGGTTTTTGCGTCCATGTCAGTGGTGAGGGCTTCAGTACCGGCTTGACCCTCGACAGAGCTTGCGAGCCACATTGGCAGCGCCAGCGCCGTCGCAAAAAGAAACAACGCGAAAAGCTTCATGACTTTTAACATTCGACCTCCCTCCCTTGGAGTGTTGAAGGCAGTGGAGTGAGTGGGGAACGGCAATCTGCCTGCGGCAAATTGGTTCGATTCCTCTTTAAGCAGAGAATCCCTGGTTAACCCGGATGTTCGTAAGGGCTGGCCGAAACGAGGTAGGTGGTGCCTGTTTCATGACGACCAGACGGAAACTAGTGAGAAACAACGAGAGGCCGTAAAAACGGCATCCCCTTCGCAAGTGCACAGGTTCAACGCTGGGCAAGATTCAGTCGGGAGTTTGCTTTGTCGGGACGGAATGAGGTGGCGGCAATCTATTACGAAACGGATTTGCTGTCAATAAAAATCTTGACATCTTCCTAACGCCAAACTGTTAATTTGCGATTCTCTTTCCAGCCACGTGCCGACGCGAAAACGCAAACTAACAGTTTGCGTTACTCGAGCTTGCCGAGTCCTGCTGTTTTCAGTTAAAAGGTTTGCATTGCTATGCCATCAAAGCTGAACGCCCTTGAGCGTGACGCGCGCGTCATGCGGCTCTCAGAACAACTTATCGAGATTGAACAGCGCCTCATTCCGACCGGGCTGCACGTGTTTGGGCGCGCGGCAGAGCTGCAGGAAAAAGCAGACCTGTTGCGGATGGTGGCTTCGTTTGATCGACCCGAGCAGGGCGCAAAGGCGTTACCAAAATTAGTTGCCGCGGCGCTTGGCATCAGCGCCTATGAAGACTTACGCCAAGAGGGCGCGACCAGCGAGCCAGTAAAGTTGGTTGATGAGGTTGTTGACGAAGCCGTCCGGCGTTTTTGCGCCGAAGGATCGGAAGCGGCGTCCAACTGGCTGCAAACTAGAGCCGGGGTGAATAGTGAAGACTCGAGTCCCACCTTTTTACTGTTAACGCGCATTGCCCAACAGCTAGATTCAAATTGCGAACTCGATTCGCTAGTCCGCAGTTTGCGGGGAGAGTACATCGCCCCAGGACCCGGTGCAGACATAGTTCAAAATCCTCTCGTGCTTCCGACTGGCCGCAACACCCACGCGGTTAATCCCTATTCAGTGCCTTCTCGCGCCGCTTTCGCACGAGCGAAGTTAACGGCGGAAGCTTTGCTGCAACGCTACCTCGATGACCATGGCCGTTACCCGCGCTCACTGGCCTTAGTTCTTTGGGGTCTCGACAACATCAAGACGGAAGGCGAGGGCGTGGCGCAGGCGCTATGGTTGCTCGGCGTGCGGCCGGTTCGCGACGCGCTAAATCGCGCGACCGAGCTTGAAGTGGTTCCACTTGCAGAACTGCAGCGGCCGCGTATCGATGTAGTGATGACCGTGTCAGGGATTTTCCGCGACCTGTTCACGCCGACGATGACCCTGCTCGATAAAGCAGTAAGAACGGTGGCCGCGCTCGAGGAGCCTGACGAATCGAATTACGTGCGGCGAAACATTGCCGGGACGTTGCAGACGGGCACTACAAATTTTGACGACGCAGTAACCCGCATCTTCTCAAACGCACCTGGCAACTACGGCACGAACGTGAATTTCATGGTGATGGATTCGCAATGGGAAAGCGCGGATACGCTCGGTGACTTGTTCGTCACGCGCAAATCTTTCGCCTACACACGCGATTCCCGCGGCCGCACCGTTGAGGGCAGGGAAGCGCGCGAGCTGATGGACAGCGCGCTTTCAAAAGTTGAGGCGACCTACCAAAATCTTGATTCCTTCGAAGTTGGAATCACGGACGTTGATCACTACTTCGAATACCTTGGCGGAATTTCAAAAGCAGTTGAGACCCGCAGCAACGCGCGTCCGGCCATATACCTATCTGATTCACTTTCACCGCAGACTAAGATTCGCTCCCTCGAGGAGACGGTTCGGCTTGAGAGCCGCTCGAAGACTTTAAATCCGAAGTGGTATGAAGGGATGCTCAAGCATGGCTTCCGCGGTGTGGCTGAGATTGAGAATCATGTTGCCAACACGTTTGGTTGGAGCGCCACTGCCGGAGCGGTCGATCCCTGGATCTACACGGAAATTTCCAAAACATTCTTACTGGATCAGGAAATGTTCAAGCGGTTGCTCGAATTGAATCCTCACTCCGTTCGCTCGCTGACAAACCGCTTACTGGAAGCACACAATCGCGGCTTTTGGAATCCGGACGAGGAGATACTGGAAAGCCTGCGCGACATTCTCGGGAGCATTGCCGGCGAACAGAATCAGCCGCTGGAATCGGTAGTATGAAAGTTACCGCACTCTACGTCGGTTCGAGCTTGTTGGCGCCGCTGAAACAGGCGGAGCGCGAAATCAATCGTCAGTATGATTTGGCACTCAGCAT
>JBKPNP010000339.1:0-12430 GCA_046732775.1 Acidobacteriota bacterium | reverse complement strand
ACTGCATTGCGGCCGCACAACACAGCGACGAAATCGCCGTTCGTCGCCTCGAGACTCTCAAAGCGACCCAGCGCGCAGGTGGGACACTCCGCAGCCGGAGGTCCGGGATTGATCTTCCGCCATTCGTTGCGCCAAACATCAAACTGCATTAACGACCCGTGAAGCTTGTCAGTTTGTTCCGTCAGAAGCTTGAGTGCCTCCGAAACCTGAACGGCTGAAACAATACTAATGATTGGCATGATCACGCCGGCCGTGTCGCAGGTCGGCGCGCTTGCTGCGGGCGGCGGCGCCTCAAACATGCAGCGGAGGCACGGCGTTAGATGCGGACGAACGGTCATTGTTACGCCGTAAGATCCGACGGCCGCGCCGTAAATCCAGTTGATGTTGTGCTTCACACAGGCATCGTTTATGAGGTAGCGAGTTGAAAAATTGTCGGTGCCGTCGATTACGACGTCGCAATCCTTAATCAGCCGCTCGACGTTTGAATGGTTGACGTCAACTGTTTCCGCCTCGACCTCAATCTCTGAATTGATGGCGCGGATGTGATTGGCGGCGGCAATGGCTTTGGGTAAACGCTCAGCGGCGTCGCGTTCGGTGAACATGATCTGCCGCTGCAAATTGGAAGCTTCAACAAAATCGCGATCGACAATTCTAAGTTTGCCGACTCCTGCACGCGCCAAACTCTCAGCGTGCGCGGAGCCCAACGCTCCACAGCCGAGGATCAAAACGCGTGACGCGAGCAGCCGCCGCTGGCCAACTTCGCCAATGCCATTGAATAGAATCTGTCGGCTATAACGTTCGTTCATTTAATGTCGCATTACGTTTTCGGCAGCTTCAGTCATAACGCCCAGCGGCGGCACGGCGCCCGTCCATAACTGAAACTGTTCCCCCGCTTGCGCCACCAGCATCTGCAAGCCGCCAAGCGTTTTGCAACCGGCGTCGCGCGCTTCGCGCAAAAACTTCGTCTCAGCCGGATTGTAAACCAGGTCGTACGCCAGGCCTGCACCCGCCAGTTCAACGCTCGTCGCTGGTGTCTCATTTACGGAGAGACCCGCGGTTCCCAGTGGCGTTGCGTTCACAACCACATCAAAGCCGTCGAATTGCGCTCCGTCCAAACTCTGCGAACTCGCGCCAAACCGTTCAGCGAGCTGATCGGCTTTCGAACTGTCGCGCGCGAATACCGTCGCGTCTGCGCCTGCGTCTTTGAGACCCCACAAGGCCGCGCTGGCGGATCCTCCGGCGCCAATTACTGCGCAACGCATCTCACGTAAATCACCTAAGTGCTCGCGCAGGGGTGTGATGAAACCTGCGGCGTCAGTGTTGTAGCCCTCTAACCTATCGTCCACAGCGACGATGGTGTTGACGGCCCCAATCTGTTTCGCAATCGGATCAATCCAATCGAGATGTTCCATCACAGCGACCTTATGTGGCGACGTGACGCTTAACCCACGCAGCTGCCAATCCAGCTCACGCGTGCGCGGGTGAATCATGCGGTTCAGAAAACCACTGACGTCGCGCACTTCAAAAGGAAGATAAACGGCGTCGCGGCTCAGGTGGCGGAAGGCCGCGTTATGTAGGTGGGGCGACAACGAATGCGAAACCGGGAAGCCGAGCAACCCGTAAATCTCCGTCTCTTCAGTTATCTGATCGACGCGGTACTGTTCCTTCAACTGGCTAATGGAGATTTGGCCCGGTGCAGTTGCTTCTCCGTGATCGGGTGAGGCAAATGTAAGAAAAGATCCACGCGACGGTCCGAGGACACGTGTAGCGATGCCTGCAGTCCCCATGGCGATCGCGATCATCTCGCGCGAATCGCGTTGCGCTCTGGCAAGCAGTTGAAACACCGGTAGACAATCGAGCGCGTCGTTGGCGTTCACGGCGATCTTCAGGATGCGAGCCGGAGTGGCAGCCATGCGCTCGTAAATTTTTACGAGGTCAGACGGCACGCCACCGAAGTCGTGGTGCGAACAGATCACACGGTGCCAGGGAATCGCGGGCGGATTCAGGTTCGTGCGCGAGTCAAACTCTTCAACCAGATCAAGTTCGATATCAAGAAAACTCTCGCCGGGAAATTCTCCGCGCCAGAATCGGCGTCGAGCGTCATCATCGAGTTGACCGCGTCCGCCCTGGTTGCTAGAGCGCAAACACAGAATCAACTGACAGCCAGAGTCGGCCAGCGTCTTACTTAATGCGGCACGGGCACTTTCCAGTTCATCGGCCGCGAGGCAGTCCAATCTCAACTCAACCAAATCACAATTGACGGTTTCCAGCGCGCGTTGAAATGCCGGGATTGTTTGCTCACAGAGGGAAATGCAAATGCGGGGTTGCGATATAGAGTTCATTGAGGAGTTGCGGCACCGATTGTGACGCTTTCATTACTCCTCGAAGTGCCGCGTTGGAGCTTCGGCGCCGAGGTGTCGCGTCGTGCCTTCGGTAACACTGGGTGGCGGCGGCACGAGTTCACCGGTGGCCCGGGGCGGAAACGCATTGACAGCAGATTTCGCTTGAAAGGCTGCGGGCGCAACGAAGTTGCCCTTCATCTGTTTTTCACGTTCCTTGAAGCGAATGATTTGCGCCACGCCGGTGCCCATCATGGAGAACGCCGGAATCAACATCCAGAACCACCAACCTTTGGAAGAGTACGCAAGAAAGAACGCGATGAGCATGAACGCGAAGCCCATGAAAAGATTCTTCATCGAGTGCTCGAGCCCAGGTTCACGCCTGCCCAGTCGTCGTCGCGCGCGTTCACTTATGTCGTCGGTATCGCTGTCATTTCGGTGTGCCACCGCTCCCGAGATTGCTTGCGGCACGAGACTGATATTCGCGCCACAGACCCGGCAAAAGCTCGCACCTTCGACATTCTGCGCCGCGCATTTAGGACAAAACATGCTCTTCTCCGATCAGGCTCAGTTAAGCGAGGTGTTAACTCTTTGACTTCGCGACGGCCCTTTGTCGCAATGCTTCATAAAGGATGATACCGGTTGCCACTGAAACGTTTAGCGATTCTATCCGTCCGAGCAAAGGAATACGAACCAAGGAGTCGCAACGTTCCCTGACCAGGCGATGCAGCCCGCTGCCTTCTCCACCAATGAACAGCGCGCTCGGCGCCGTCCAGTCCCATTCGGTGTAATTCGAAGCTCCATCGGCTGCCGCGCCAATTACCCAGATGCTACGTTGTTTCAACTGCTCTATCAATTGCGCCATGTTCGTGACTCGCGCAACCGAAATATGTTCGAGCGCCCCGGCCGCAGTTTTTGCAACTGTAGCCGTCAAACCGGCAGCACGACGCTCCGGAATGAAGACTCCATTGACGGCGGCGCATTCTGCTGTACGAAGTATCGCGCCGAGGTTGCGCGGATCTTCCACCGCGTCCAGACCCAAAGCGAGCGGAGGATCGGCAGTACCAACCCGCGCGCCAAGCTCATCGAGTAGTTCATCAGCATCGCGATACGCCGCCGCTGACGTCCTCGCCGCAACTCCCTGATGATTCACTCCGGGCAGGGCTCGATCCAGTGCGAAACGCGGCGCACGATGCACCGGAATACCGTCACGCCGCGCTAACTCCAACAACTCGCGTAGACGTTCATGCCGCGCGCCCTCTACAACCGTTATCTGTTCGAAGCTTTTGTGCCCGGCGCGTAAGGCTTCAAGCACCGGCATCAATCCATAAATCTGATTCGCGTCGTCTACGACGGGTGGACGACCGGGCTCGCGGTTTTGTTTACGAACTGGCCCATCGCGCATCGGTTTTCGTTGCGTCATTCGCTGGCCTTCGCCGGGGTGGGTTTGTTCAACTGATAACGAAGCCGTGAATAACGCAGGAACTGCGCCTCGTTGTTAAGACCGGAAACCATGCCGACGCTGTATTTCCCGGGTCGCTCGCGACGCCAGCCACTCGATTGGTTTTGCTGTTCGACAGGCCAAACCAGCTCCAGAAGTCGTCGCACTCCATTAAACGAATCATCGTAGACAACACCCGGCGCGCGCTCGCGAAACAGTCGAATCAAGCGAGCGAGGTTCTCCGGAGTCAGTAAACCCTTCGCCGAACCGAGACAGGAAAAGTCGAAACTACCAGCTGCGATCCGGTAAGACGCTGGTGTCTTGCCGGAGTAAAAATCAAACACCGCTTCGTCAGCGGCAAACTCACTTGCGTCGATGATGGCATCGGCGCGCGAGCCTTTTTTTTCCGTTAGTTCAACTCGCTTAAATACGAGACGCCCGGTGACTATCAAGACTATGTCTGACCATTCGATAGCTATCGACTCGGTTTCCGGAGACTGATAGGCGTAGATTACCGTTTCATCGAATTCCAGCGATCGGATTTTGATCATTGGCATCGCGTCCAGACCCAAATCGGCGTCTGGCATAATGCGAGTATTGATTCCGAGTGAATGCAGCCGACGTTCGATCAGCTCCGCTTCGTGGAGACTGGCGGGGCGGGCTAACGGCACCGGAACAGTTGACGATAACAGTTTACGAAGCTCATCCGCTTGCAACCGCAAAATGTCCGACGCGGCGGCGAGCGCTTCCGAGGTCACTTCTGACGCTGCGCTCATCAGGATGTTGTTGTAACCTTGTTCCCACTTCTCGAGTGGCCGCAGCATGGGTTTCTGCAGTTCGAGTGTCTGTTCCGTTTGCGGCAAGGCGCCGCCGCAATAGAGACAGGTCACGCGGGTAGGCGGGTTCGCACGCAGGCACGTTTCACAACGGACCATTTGATCAGCCGAAAACGGCGTAATCGAAGGTTCCGGCAGGTCATCCGTTGTGCAGATCGAGAGCGGGACGTTTTCGTTATCTTTGGGCAACAACTCCTCCAGTATTCTCGATTATACGATGCCACGGACTTTCCATCGAAGTTATTAGTTTTCGTTTATGCCAAAACTAAGCTTGCCACTCACGGTGCTCATCGCAGCTGCGATGCTAAGCGGTTGCGCCGTCATGCAACCTCCTAACGCTACCGGCCCAGTCGGCAGCGGCCCGGTCTATCCCGTCTTGATGATTGAGGACAGCGAGCGACAAGAGGCGACTGCGGTTGCTTTGATGCGCCTTGCTTCGGGCAATGCCAGCGTGTCGTCGGCACGATTACAACCGGTGACCGGAACAGTTCTCAGTTTGCCTGCCAAACCGTCTACACCGCTGTATCTGACAAAGCTTGGCGCCGCCGCGGTAATGACGGAAGAAGAGACCAGGGAGTCGCTGCGTCGTTTCATTACCCAATGGCAGGAATTGATTGGCTCCGATCCGGCTAAGCTCTCGCTCGTAGAGCGCATCGATCAGCCGGATGGCTTGAAACTCGCGATTTATGAACAACGGCCGTTTCGCTATCCGATACGCGGAGGTTATGGCAAGTTGCAAATATCGTTTGGTGCTGATCGCCGAATCATCGACGTGATGAGCAGCTGTATCCCAGACGCAGATGAAATACAAAGCGCCCTGTCAGGCCTGACCCTGAAACTCAAAGCCGAAGATGCTGTAGCCCTGGTTCGCGAAGGCAAAGGGCTGAAGTATTTCGACGCGACTCGAAACAGTCAAAACCTCACGCTGCCGGCCTCCAGCGAGGTCGTTGCCAAGGGTCTGACTACCTATGTCATTCCCGCGCGCGACCGGGTAGATACGCTGGAATTCCACCTCGCGTGGGAACTAGAAATCTCCAACGCCACAGTGAAATTTATCTACGTCGACGCCGTTAACGGCGACATCGTCGCCGCGCAGTAGTCTTGCCGACTGGCTGCTTGACCAATTAACGACAAAAAAGCATCCTAGAACTGTTATTAAGAAATTTATTAAGAACCAGGGTTTGAGATGAATCACTTTGATCCAACTAACAACATTTCGTGGGAACTCGGACATCGCGGCAGGGTCGCTGTCTTCATCGACGGTAACAATTTATTTCATGCAGCTCGTTTTCATAACATCGACATTGACTACAACAAGCTTCTGCGCGTCCTCCTGGGCGACGGCCGATTGTTGAGGGCATTTTTTTACACCGGCGTCGACGTCGGCGCGGAACGACAGCAGGGCTTTCTCCTGTGGATGAGGCGTAATGGCTTTCGCGTTATCCAGAAAGAACTCAAGACGTTTTATGACGGCAGTCGCAAAGCAAATCTCGACGTCGAGATAGCCGTTGACATGTTGTCGCTGGCCGGGCGTTACGATACCGCTGTCTTGGTTTCGGGTGACGAAGATTTCGTCTATGCGGTGAATGCGGTGGCGTATAAAGGTTGCCGCGTCGAGGTCGCAGGGTTTCGCTCAAACACTGCACCGAAGCTAATCGACGTCGCTGACTATTTCATCGACCTCGGCGAAATTGCCGACCGCGTGCGCAAGGAAGCGGTTCACGGCCACCGGTACGATGAGCGCGGGATTCACGTGCAGCAGCCGACGCAGTACCTTCACGAACAACTTTTGCCCGACAATGGCGACAACGGTTATGAGTCTGCATTGAGAGTGGTTTTGGAAACGACTCTCGAGGATGAGACGGAACAATTCACCGCTACTGCTGACTTCATCCGGATCACGGACGAACACTGATTAAGAACTCATGAAGTTGTTCACTATCGAAGAAGCGAACGCGATGCTGCCATCCGTTCGAGAACGCTTGAAAAACATTCAGCGCACTCGCCGGCGCCTTGGTGCTTTTCGTAAACTCGCGAAAAAAGCAGCCGAAGGTGCGGAAATGGGCGGCGGCGGCATGGAAGGCGGCTCAATTTACGCCATCGTGATCTCCAAGTTCACCGCTGAAATTGCTGAACTGGAAGAGTTAGGCGTTCAGCTAAAGGATTTTGACCGTGGCTTGATAGATTTCCCCTCCCTACGCGACGGCCGCGTCGTTCTGTTGTGCTGGCAGCTCGGCGAGGGCGACGAAGTTGAATGGTGGCACGACATGGACGCCGGCTTCGCTGGACGGACTCCTCTGTAACACTCGCGCCTCGGAGGCGTGGTTGGTCGATTCAACAACTCCTACGCCTGTTATATTTTCTGATTGACCACTTAAAGTAGTTCCTGATACGATGCCGCCCGACTACGCAGGAGTTTGACCGGTTTCCGGTCGGCTTTTCGGCTAGCGCAGACCGTCCTACGGAGGCAGCTTGGTATGCGATGTTCCGCGTGCGGAGGCCGTTACGACAATCGTTCTGAGAGGTGCCCAGAGTGCGGCGCCATTCAAGATGAAAGTCCGCTAATTCTTTCGAAGACAACCGCGCCAATTGAGTCTCACGAAAATCCCGTTTCTGCGGTGGCCGCTAGCGTTGAAGTGGCGGCGATCCCAGCGACGGTCAGGGCGGAAACTGCCCCCGTCACAAAAGCACGTCCTTCCAAACAAAAGACCCGTTCTTTATTGGAATTCCCCGGCGTTAACCGAAACTTGCCGCAGTGGCGGAAGGAGTTAGGCGAACGCGTTCGCGAAGTGCAGGAACGAAAGGCGCGTGAGGCGCAGATGGAAACGGCCGATATTGGTCCCTTGTTCAGCGACCTTGACGGCAGAAACGCGCCGATGTTGGAACTCTTGCCGCAAGCTGAGTTGCCTCCGCAAAATCCACTCGTAATAGCAGCGCTTCAACGAATTGAACGAGCCCGCGCGCAGGCCGCGAGAAGTGGTGGAGCCGCAACTGCCGTCGCGTATGAGGAACAGCCGATGGTCGAAGTCGGTGTTGCAGTAGCAGAGGTCGAGCCGGTGCCAGCTTCAGCGAAACCGGAACGCGCGCATAACCTGGCCGTTGTGCCAACCCCACAACCGGAGCCGGCTCTGGAGCCGGTGGTAGACGAGCCAGCTGTTTCACTCAAACCAAAACCGCGGCGAGTTATAGACGGTCAAAACGATCCCGCACTTAATTATCTTGATTCCCTTCCCAGGTCAGTCATCGTCGAGAGTCACGGGTTCCGGTCAGCAGCAGTATGGCGGCGCATGTTCGCGGCGATTTTGGATTTGGTCGTAGTTGGCCTGCTGGCTTCTCCGTTCTTAGCGATGACCGAATTGACAACGTTTGAATGGCAAAACCCGCGCGTCATCGGTTTCGCGGCCGGGTCGTTACTGGTCATGGCATTCTTGTACCTGACGATCGCGGTGGCGTTTACGGGACGAACCATCGGAATGAGATTGTTTTCGTTGCGCGTAGTCGATGCGCGCACGGGATTGATTCCAACCGGCGGGCAGTGCGTGAGTCGAACGTTCCTTTACATACTGACCCTGGCGGCGGCGGGGCTGGGATTGCTGTATGCAATTATTAACAGAGACAAGCGGACAATCCACGATCAGTTTACGCGAACGGTCGTGGTTCGAGCCTAAGCTCGGTTAATCGTTTTGAAAGGGCCCTGCTCTTCGGAGCGGGGCTTTTTGCTTGAGCGCACTTGCCGTCAACACAGACGTGAACCAGGAAACCTTAAGAGAAATTGTCAGCGAACTGAGCGAAGTCTTGCCGGGCCGGTTCTTTGGCCGGATGTTTCAATTGTCCCCGCTGTCACTGGCAATCGATTTTGGCGTTCGCGAGCAGGGTTACCTATTTGTCAGCGTCGAGCCTGCCGATCCTCGTCTTTACTTAATCAAGCGTCGGACGCGCGAACTCGAAAAAGCCGCAACTTCGTTGTCGCCATTTGCACAGGCAATGCGCGCGACGTTCGGTGGTGGCAGCGTTACCGCAATCGTATTGGATAAAGAAGACCGGGTCGTCAGGCTTTCGTTCTCCATTGAGAACGAGCTGGGAGACTTACTCGAACCAACTCTAGTCGCTCAACTCACCGGCCGTTCAGCAAACCTGTTTATTCTCGATAAGGACGGCACGATTAGACATGCGTGGCGCAACCCGAAGGGCGACGGGCAACAGCCGGGCGAAATGTACCGCCCTCCACCTGTGCAGCAGAAACAGATGACTGCGAACGAGCGGTTCGCTCGCATTGCGTCCTCGTCGATGTCGGAAGCGGTTGACGATCACTATCGCCAGGAAGCGAGCACAGAACAGTTTGATCAATTAGCGGCAACGGTCAGAGACGATTTGCGGAAGGAGATAAGCAGGCGCAAGAAGTTACAAACGAACCTGAAAAAGGATCTGGCGGCCCATGGAGACGCCGAAGAACACAAGCGTCGTGGTGATTTGCTGTTGGCCAACATCGGCACTGCAAAGCGCCGCGGCACCAAAGTAACCTTGACGGATTACTTTTCCGCAGACACACCTCTCATCGATCTCGAGATCGACGAGCACACTTCCCTTCAGGATGCGGCGGCGGATTATTTTTCCCGCTATACAAAAGCAAAACGCGGAGTCGAAGAAATCAATTCGCGATTGGCCCAACTGGAAACAGACCTGACTAACCTCGAAGAGCGCCACGCCGCGATCGAGACCCACATCGCGAACCGCGACCTCGATGCCCTCCGCTTGCTCGCCAAGCCGGCCGCCGAGTCACCAGGTTCCAGCAAGAAACAAAAAGCGTCGCCAGCCCTGACCGGGATGCGACGCTATTTGAGTTCTGATGGCTATGAAGTGATTGTGGGGCGCTCGGCACGCGACAATGATCGATTGACCTTTCGCGTAGCGCGCCCCAATGATCTTTGGCTACACGCGGGAGATTATCCCGGTTCTCACGTTATCGTTCGCAATTCGAGTCGGGATGAAATTCCCCACCGCACCGTTATCGAGGCAGCGCAACTGGCGGCGAAATTCAGTCAAGCCGGGAACGACTCCAAAGTGAACATCCATTACACGCGGCGAAAATTTCTCAGCAAACCGAAAGGCGCTGCGGCCGGTCTCGTAAGAATGAGCAACTTTAAAACTATCAGTGTCGCTCCGGGAGAAAATCTTCAGCGACTCTGACGCGTTACCGGTTACTTATAGCGGTAGGTGATTCTGCCGCGCGACAAATCGTACGGCGACATTTCGACGCTGACGCGATCCCCAACCAGTATTCTGATTCGGTTTTTACGCATCTTGCCGGATACCGCGGCGAGCACCACGTGCTCGGTGTTATCCAGCTGAACTTTGAAGAATGCATTGGGCTGCTTATCGATGATAGTGCCCTCTGCCGGAATCAAATCGTCTCTAGCCAATCGTGTTTCTCCTTTAGAAGTTCCGAGTTCCGAGTTTCGAGTTTCGAGTTTTACAAGCGCCAAGTTTCGATCTTAAGACGAACTCGGAACTCGAAACTGTTTTACCTGCTCGCTCGTCGTGGGCGAAAAGACCGCGTGAAAACTGCCGCTGGAGCCGCTGCACGCATGAACGGTTTGCCGGTGGGCTCAGCTTTCCTGCCGCCAAAAGCCGGCAGTACAACTCGCGCAACCGTTTGACCGGTCAATCGCTCAATCGCACGCATGGAAACTTCATCGACCGGCGTCACGATTGTGATCGCGCGTCCGGTGTTTCCTGCTCGACCGGTCCGGCCGATGCGATGCACGTAATCTTCGGGCGCAGAGGGTACATCAAAATTAATCACGTGTGAAACGGAATCAACGTCGAGACCGCGCGCCGCGATGTCAGTCGCAACCAGCACGCGCGTACGGCCGTCGCGAAATCCGCGCAGTGCGGCTTCACGCTGAGGCTGGGTGCGGTCTGAGTGGATACGGTTAACACTGTGCTCACGCGCGGAAAGAATGTGTGACAAGCGCTCGGCGCCACGCCGTGTGCGCGTAAACACGAGCACACGCTCAAACGTTTCGCGTTCAAGCAAGTCCAGCAGCAAAGCTGTTTTCGATTCCTGCGCCACCGGATAAGCAGTTTGCTCAATCATGGTGGCGGTCTTGCCGCGCGGACTGACTTCTATCAGCTTCGGCTCGCGCATCGTTGTGCGCGCCAGCTTTTCAATCTCTGCCGACATCGTGGCCGAGAATAGCAGCGTCTGCCGTTTTGCAGGTATGAGCGCCAGTATGCGACGAATTGCCGGCAAGAAACCCATATCGAGCATGCGATCCGCTTCGTCAAGCACTAACACTTCGACGAGCGAAAGATTGACCGCGCCGCGTTCAACCAGATCGAGCAATCGTCCGGGCGTTGCAATTACTATCGCCGCACCTCGTCGCAGATCTGCGATTTGGGTGCGGATGTTTGCGCCACCGATGACAGTGACGCCACGGTTCGCTTTCACGCGATTCAACTCTACATAGTTTTTGTGAATCTGCATCGCCAGCTCACGCGTCGGCGCAAGCACCAGAACGCGCACACCCGGGCGCGCCTTCTCGGTCATCTTCTGAATGATGGGAAGCAGAAATGCGGCGGTCTTGCCTGTGCCGGTTTCAGCACAGCCGATCAGATCCAGGCCACTCAGGATGACAGGGATGCCCTGCTCCTGTATCGGTGTTGGTTCGGTGTATCCGAGAGACTCGCAGCTGCGCACCTGTGCGTCGGCAAGTCCCAATTGAGAAAAATTCATTAGATTCCTTTGTGCGACGTCTTCCATTTCTTTGGTGGTCGCAATTCTTTTATTAATCATGAGCAACAACGCTCATTGCTAAACTGTTGGATCGCCCTGTGCAATCTCTGTGTTCTCTGTGACTCAGTGGTAATGGTTTTTAAAGCCCCACCACAGAGACACAGAGTTCACAGAGGGTGCACTGAGAACTACTATCGAAAGTTACTTACCAGCGGGGCTCGCGATTGCCGCCGCCGCCGCCGCCGTAGCCACCGCCACCGCCGCGGTTTCCACCGCCGCCGCCGTAGCCACCGCGACCACCGCCGCCGCCACCAAAACCACGACCGCCGCCACCACCACGATTTTCGCGCGGCTTGGCTTCGTTCACGTTCAGTGCACGACCATTAACTTCCTTACCATTGAACTGAGCGATAGCGGCCTCGCCCTCTTCCTTGCTCGACATTTCGACAAAACCAAAGCCGCGTGAGCGACCGGTGTCGCGATCTTCCACAACGCTCGCCGATTCAACCGTTCCGGCCGATGCAAACAGCTCCTGCAAATCCTGGCTCGAAGTCGAAAACGCCAGATTTCCTACGTAAAGTTTCATAGACATAAAGATGTACCTTTCCCCTCGGGGGGATAAAAGAAGCTGCGAATCGGATTGGCTTCGGTCGAACGGTAGGAGCGAAGGGCCGGTTTTCGGATGCTCTGAGAGCGCTTCTGAAGTTTAAATCAGCCTGCTCTCGAACTATCCAAAACGCCAGCGCTACTGTCTTTTTGCGCGGGGCGCATCACCGTCGATGCGCGAGAGAAGGATTAACCGTGCGTCACTATGCACTATTAACGGCCAACTGGCAAGGCGTTAGCGCAGTGCTACGGACCACGCAAAAGGAAAAGGGTAAACGGAGAAGCAGCCTGAACTTCGCCGTTTCCCCCTGTTCCTTTGGGTTTTCCGGTTTTATTCGTGCTCCACTTTCATAATGCTGCCATCGGTGGCGCTTACCCAAACGTTACTCACCGAGCTTTTCTCGCCTTCGCCGGAAACGATAAGCAGACGGTAATACAACTGCCCGCTCTTCTGGCGCTGCAAAGTGGCGGA
>JBKPNP010000338.1:0-3978 GCA_046732775.1 Acidobacteriota bacterium | reverse complement strand
ATCGACCGATTACACTGGAATGTCGCGGCGCAATGAATTTCATTTGCCCTTCCGATAACAAACAGAATCGCGTGATGATTGCCGCCTCGAACAAAACCGGTACGTCAATTCTTGCGTTCGAGTATGTACAGCTCACGGGGCCTTTTGACTTCCAGCATCATGAAGATGAAGTGGCGTCAATTACGGGAACTATCGACGCGATCGTTCCCAACCCAAACAAATCACGCGCTATCGTTATGCGATTCTTCATCTCGAACGGCGTTGTCAATCTAAAAACGAAATAATAGAGAGCAGGCACCGCATTCCGGAGTCGGTTATGCGCACCGCAGTCCCAGCTGAAGCGAGTTCACTATGTCAAAAACTCCAACCACCCTTTATTCGCTGCCGCTTGCTCCGGAGAGTACGAAACATCTCGCGACCGACCCGATCCCGCTCAATACCGGGGCCCCGCAATTTCCTGTGCATCCGCGCGTGCGGGAAGAGATTATTAAAGCGGTCGAAGCCGCCAAGGAAAAACTCTCGTACCCGGCGACGCGCGGGCTCAAAAAACTTCAGGAGAAAATTGCCCACGATTCCGGCTATCCGGAAGAAGGCATCCTGATCACTTACGGCGCCTCGCAGGCTCTGTACAACATCCTCGATTCCGTCATCGGCGATGACGACGTCTTGATACCCGCGCCGTTTTGGTTTGCCTTCCCGAGCATCGTCGCGCAAGGCCGGGGCCGACTCAAGATCATCCAGACCAGTGCCGAGAATAACTTTAAGCTTACCGCGCAACAGCTCGCGCAAAGCATCACCTGGAAGAGCCGAGTGCTCATTCTCACCAACCCGAATAATCCGACCGGGGTGGTCTACACGCGCGACGAATTAGACGCGCTGGTGAAAGTGCTCTTGAAGCACCCGCGTCTGTTGGTCGTTTCTGATGAGGTCTATAATCTGGTCTTACTGGACGGTAAGACTTGCCCAAGCATCTCCAGTTGGCCGGCAATTAGAGATCGAGTGCTGACGGTCAACAGCCTGTCGAAGAACTACGCGATGTCGGGACTGCGCGTCGGTTACATCGCGGCGCATCCGACCTGGGCCGACGTTTGTCTCCAGAAGCTGAATTACGCCACCTCCGGGGTCAACGAATTTCTGCAACGCGGGGCGTTGGGGGCGCTTGAAGCGACCGGCGAGATTATCCCTGCCATAGTTGAGAAACTGCAGGTCAGGCGGGCGAAGGCTATGGAGCTGTTGAAGACAATTCCAAACACGTCGTACATCACCCCGGAGTCCGCCTACTTTTTCTTTTGGAACATCGAGCAGTACGTGGGGTGTCGAACGGAGGACGGACATTTGATTCGGAGTGACGTCGACCTGGTTGACTATCTCTTGCAGGACGCAAGCGTCGCGGTGGTTGCTGGCAGCCTGTGCGGCACACCCGGATACTTTCGCATCACTTACGCAATCGCCGAGGATCAGTTTGAGCAAGCGATCAGCCAGATCAGGGAGAGCTTGGGAAAACTGAAAGGCGGAAGGATGAGGAATGAAGGATGAACCAGACCAAAAAAACAAAGCTGACGTCAGCACAGCGTGAAGAATTGCTCGAAACATTGAAAGCGCGTTTTGAGAAAAACATGAAGCGCCACAAGGGTCTGCAGTGGGCGCAGGTTCAGACCAGGCTGGAGGCCAATGCTGAAAAGTTATGGTCAATTAATGAAATGGAGAAGACCGGCGGTGAGCCGGACGTTGTGGGCGTGGATAAGAAGACGGGCGAATACATTTTTTATGATTGCTCAGCGGAAAGTCCCAAAGGTCGCCGCAGTGTGTGCTACGACCATGAGGCGCTGGCAGCACGCAAAGAACACAAGCCGAAAGATAGTGCTATCAACATGGCGTCCGGAATGGGAATTGAGATTTTAACGGAAGCACAATACCGGGAGCTGCAAAAGCTTGGAGAGTTCGATACGAAAACTTCGAGCTGGGTTAACACACCGGCTGATATCAGGAAACTCGGCGGCGCGTTGTTTTGTGATCGCCGCTATAGCACGGTGTTCCTTTATCACAACGGCGCCGATTCTTATTATGCGGCGAGAGCATTCCGCGGGTTGTTGCGCGTCTAACGTTCGCCGCTGAGTCAACTCACCCGTGCTGTTCATAGCTCTCAGGAGGTAGTGATGAGTTTCAGAGTTATGTTTTTGTCGGCGATGCTGATGGCGGCCGCTCAACTCGCAAACGCCCAAACCAATCTCTTACAAAATCCTGCCGCCGACCAGCAATCTCAATCATGGCGCGCATATCAGCAGGCCACGATCGAACCTTGTAAGCCAAACAATCCCTGTTTTGTACTGCGGAACGGTGGCTATTTTTTGCAAGACGTCAGCATTCCTGCAGATGCGGTTGGCCAGTTCGCGCTTCTTATTGGTCGCGCGTCAGCGGAACGTGTGAAGCCGGACGGGTCGATCACCGGCCTGCCATACCTCTACGGTTACATGATGGACGGTGACGATCCACGCAGTGGCAAGATCATCGAATACCTGCAAGGCCAGGAGATGATGGCGCATCAAGTCAGCGAGAACGAATGGCGCACTTTGTCGGGAATCTTCAAGGTGCCGGAGGGCACGAAACACATTCGCATCTTTTTGAAGCAAGCGCTCGCTAAAGACTCACCGCATGACGGAACCGCCACTCGCTTTGACGACGTTGGCGTCTATCTGTTTCAGACCAAACAGGAAGCTCAATCTTTTCTCGACAGTCGACACTGAGAAGAAGTACGAAGGAAGGAAGACCATGGGCTCGATTCTCAAAAATAGCGACCGGTCTGCAATCGTTAACCGGCTGCAATCGTTGTCGCCATCGTCTGCCGGGCGCTGGGGTAGCATGGATGTCGCGGCCATGTTGCAGCATCTACGACTCTCGGCGGAGATGGCTGTGGGAGAGCTAACGATGCCTTCATCGAACAAGCGCGCGTTCCAGGTGTTTCCGCTCAAGCAACTTATCCTCTATGTGCTGCCGTTCCCGAAGGGAGCGCCGACGGCCCCGGCGTTAAAGCCGGGCCTCGCGACACCTCTCGAACAAGAGCGCGCGGCGCTGCTAGCACTGTTAGAGCGAATTGGATCCGGACCTGATGAGGGTGCGGGACCGTCACATCCGCTGTTTGGGCCGCTCACGTGGCGGCAATGGGGCGTGTTGACGTACAAACACGCAGATCATCATCTCAGGCAGTTCGGAGCATGAGGCGCACGTGGACAATAATTGGGGTAGCCGATGTCGCAAACAGCTTTAAGTGGTACCAGTCGCTGTTCGGCCTGCCGGAAACGGCTCCCGCGCACAGCTACTTTGGGCAAGTCCTGGACTCGGATGGAACAGCCTTGATCTGTCTCCACGAATGGGGAGCGCACGAGCATCCATCGTTGATGAGCCCCCAGCATGCGACACCTGGCAACGGCCTATTGCTATTTTTCCGCGTCGACGACTTCGACAGCGCCTTGCAGCGCGCACGCAAGCTCGTAACGCGCCTTGAAGAAGAGCCGCATAGGAACCCGAATACTGAAACGGACGAGTTCTCACTACGCGATCCGGACGGGTATTACGTCACGATCAGTGAACTTCCTTCGGCTTAAGATCGTTAGAACACGACGGCGAATTGACTACAAATATCAGCGTCGGATATGTCAACCTAAATGAATTGTTGGACGAGGGGGGCGGTCGTGTATTGAATCGCCAAAAATTAACTTTTCAGGAGTTGGTTATGTTTTCCTATTCAGGCAGGGTGTTCAGCCGTAATCGTCGCGCCGGGTTGTCCGTGGCAGCGACAATCATCGCGCTCCTGTGTTCCTTCACGAATTCTTCTGCGCAGTCCACGCCGGGTGTCAGTTGGACGGGCATGGTCGGCAACGAGGAGATTAGCGGGAAAGTTTTCTTTCCGCCGGCAGGCCAAAGCGCGGCGCGTCCGCTAGTGAAGCTGCGCAACTCGAGTTCACAGGAATTGACGGGCGT
>JBKPNP010000337.1:0-1761 GCA_046732775.1 Acidobacteriota bacterium | reverse complement strand
GTTTCTTTTGAAGTGAAGCGTGGTGAGGTCGTCGGCATCATCGGACGCAATGGCGCCGGCAAGAGCACGCTGCTCAAAATTCTCTCGCGCATCACCGAACCCACTGAAGGTTACGCCGACATCCATGGCCGCATCGCATCGTTGCTCGAAGTAGGGACTGGCTTTCAACATGAACTCAGCGGCCGTGAAAACATCTTTCTCAACGGCTCCATACTCGGCATGAAGCGCGCCGAGATTCGCCGGAAGTTTGACGAGATCGTCGCTTTCGCCGAAGTTGAAAAATTTATTGATACCCCCGTCAAACACTATTCGAGTGGTATGTACGTCAGGCTCGCTTTCGCAGTCGCCGCGCACCTCGACCCGGAGATTTTGTTGGTTGACGAAGTGTTGGCAGTGGGCGATGCGGCGTTTCAGAAAAAGTGCCTGGGTAAGATGGGCGACGTTGCGAAAGAAGGCCGCACGGTTTTGTTTGTGAGTCACAACATGGTGGTAGTCGAAAACCTTTGCTCACGCGGACTACTGCTTGATGACGGTCAAGTTAAATTCAACGGAGCCGTAGAAGGCAGTGTCGCCGCTTATATGGATTCGGGAATGATGTCTCACGGAGGCGACGTTGACCTTACTTATCATCCGACGCGTAGCATCAATGCCTTGCCGCTTCTAAAACGAGTGCGTTTGCTGGATAAGGACAACAAAGTCAAAGACCGTTTCGTTTGCGGCGAACCAATGAAGATTGAATTCACTTTCGATCCGGTGATCAACCTGCGAACTCCGCAATTCGGGATCGGCGTTGACGATTGGATGGGGACCAGAATTTTCAGCATCACGACCTATTTTTCCGACTCGGAACTGCCGTCCCTGGAACATCCCTGTAAGGTCAATTGTTATGTCGACGAACTCTCACTCGCGCCGGGCCGTTACTCACTGTCGTTAAGTGCAGGCACATCTCACGACACGCTTGTCGATAGGCTGGAGAATGCCGTCTCCTTCGACGTTGACGCAGTCGACTTCTTCGGGAATGGCCGGGTTCCCGATCCTTCCTATGGTCGCGTTCTGGTCAGGTCGCGCTGGGACACCGCGGAATAAAACTTTGCCTTCAGTAATGGATTCCAGAAAGATTTCGACATCAGAGAAGTCTGCTGTTCGCGCCATCGCGTTTTATCTGCCACAGTTTCATCCGATTCCGGAGAACGACAGGTGGTGGGGAAACGGCTTTACAGAGTGGCGCAATGTGGTCCAGGCTCGACCGCTCGTTAAGGGACACTATCAGCCGCATCTTCCTGCTGATCTGGGTTTCTATGATCTCCGTTCAGCAGACACTCGCGCCGCCCAGGCTGAGCTCGCAAGCAACTATGGCATTCACGGTTTTTGCTACTACCACTATTGGTTTAATGGCAAACGTCTGCTTGAACGTCCACTGGACGAAGTAGTGAAGTCGGGTGAGCCGGACTTTCCTTTCTGCGTGTGCTGGGCCAATGAAAACTGGACCCGGCGTTGGAACGGTGAAGATCAGGACGTTCTGATCAAACAGGAATACTCGGCAGCAGACGACCGCCTTCACATTCGCGCTCTGCGGCGTTATTTCGAGGATCCTCGTTACATCAAGATAGATGGCCGACCGCTCGTTTTGATTTATCGCGTCAGCTCGTTGCCCGATCCGCAGGCGACAGCGGCCATTTGGAGAGAGGAAGCGGTCAAGGCGGGCTTTCCCGATCTGTACTTATGCACGGTGGTTAGTTTGAGTAGTCTTGATTTCGACCC
>JBKPNP010000336.1:0-8484 GCA_046732775.1 Acidobacteriota bacterium | reverse complement strand
ACTCGATCGGTCCGGCGGCGCCGATGATTCCGTAGACGTAACCCAGCTCGCGCAAACCGTTCAGGCTCGCAACCAGCAGCGCTGTGCCGACGCCGCGGCCCTGGAGTGCCTGGCTCACTCCAGTGGGACCAAAGAAACTTCGACGCGTGCATTCGTATGCCGCGAACCCGACGATCCGTCGGACCATGGTGGCGATAAAAATCGAGACAGGCTTATTTGCAAAGCCGACGGAAACTTCGTCCGCCCAACTGAGCGAAAACTCATGCTCAATGAATGTCCGCAAGGCGCTGATTTCGAATGGCTGTGCTCGGCGGATCGTTATGTTTTGCTTTTCCAACTCGGTGGCGAGGGGTTCAAGCGGAGGCAGCTTGGCAAGGTTAACTAACAAGTCAGGCATATGGTTTCGCAAGCCGTCGCCGAAGGGTTTTGACAGAACAGTAGCTAATATACGGCTTGAAGTTAAAAGTAGGGAGTGGTCTGCGCGTCCTCCGTGTTTTCTGCGACTCCGTGGTAATCGCTAACCACACAGACACAGAGATACAAAGAGCTCACACAGAGTTTGGAGATCGGGGTATCAGCGTGAGACAGACCAAAGCCTTCTCGCGAATGGTTCGCGACAATGATCTTGTTTTACGAGGAGTTAGCTCGGGTTGAGGTCAGTGCTTACCGCATTGCGCGATGCAGTGGCGATAGCGGGCCAGGCAATGGTTCTCATCACTGTTCTTACCTGCGGCTCCTATAAAACACGCAAAGTGTTCTTGCTGGCAGGAGAGCAAGCAAGCCGGATCGATTTCCGAGTTACCAGGCGCGGCTTGAGAATCAGAGGAAAGCGCAGGGCCAAGAATCATGAGCAACAGCAAAGGCAAAAACGTAAGGTAACGGAAGTGTTTCTTCATACTGATACTCCCCAGGGGACAAGCTATTTAGTTTTCCGGACCAAGTGGCGGGACGATAAACCTACTGCTGCCCGCAAGTCAATGTTTAGGTAACCATTAACAGTGCCAATGCGCGGCACATTCTTGGGAAGCACTTTACTCAGCCAGCCCGCGAAGCGGGCGATAGCCTAGAGCCTGGGGCGTTAGCCCCAGGATCGATAGCGAGGAGTCGCCCAGCCCGCGGAGCGGGCGGCAGCGCCATGATGACCGCCTGCGGAGCACCTTCCGAGATGATTATTTTCATTGCGCGTGCTGCCACCCGCTTCGCGGGTTTGGCTGGATTTAGGGATCGGTCCTGGGGCTCACGCCTCAGGCTCTAGGCTATCGCCCGCTTCGCGGGCTTCGCTCGTGAATTTCCAATCGGGCTGAAGCAGTCCATAGAAGAAAGCATCCTGGATTTCTCCGTTCACCTGCCAACGTTCGCGCAAGTAACCCTCGCGTTGAAAGCCAAGCCGTTCCAGCGTGCGAACCGACGCTTCATTTCTTGGATCGACGTCAGCTTCCAGTCGATGAAAGTTCAGATCAACGAAGGCGTAGGTGATGAGGGCCTTGAGCGTCTCTTGCATGTAACCCTGCCTCCAGAACGGGCGTCCAAGCGCGTAGCCAATTTCGGCACGGCGGTGAGTGAAGTCGGGGTGGAAAATGGTTACGCTGCCAATCAGTGTGTCATCGCTAAGGAGAGCGATGCCCCACTTCAATAACTGCCGCTGACTAAACCCTTCGTGTATCTCGCTGATGAGTTTGCCGGCGGCTTCACGATTTGGCAGCGGCGGCGTGCTCCAATATCGCATCACCTCAGGATTGGAATAGACGGCATAAAAGTCGTCGACATCGTCCGCGCGGATGGCGCGCAGCCGAAGCCGGGGCGTGGTTATCGTAACCAGTTGTGACCAATCCATCGTCATGAGCGGACAGGATTGTATCACCCACCTGGACCGGACCGCGGGCGTCCCGCCCGCCTTGCCCTTAATGGGACCGGCCACGCCCCGTCCGTCGAAGACTTATCTTCGGGTTACATCAACGTGGCCGGGCGCGTAATTAATCCTTTGCAGCTCACGCATCCGTCCGTTCCCAACCGTGCCTTCCACGATTTCGTAACCGAGCAGGGCTAACACGCGACCGCGAATGAACAGCGGCCGCGCATTGCCATACCAGTCCACGCACGAAGCGCGACAAGCGTCGTCTACCGCCCGTTCGGATCGGGCCGCGAGCTCGCCTGCTTCCGTGAAGTGCAAGCCGTCATTTCTCAGAAAGAGAATCGCTGCCGACGATTCAAACAAATGCTGATAGCCGGGGCGTCCGGCGACGCTGATTGGCAAGCCCAGCGTTCCCGAGTCCGGGCCATCCGGTTTGTAGAAGAACCCGTGACTGCGCAACTCGCCTTGCGACGCGTCTTTTCGAGTGTACGTTCCGGCGATTGAAGGGGAGTCGTCAAGACGTATCGAAGTGAAGTGCAGGTCGCGGCCGCTGGTGCCGACGATCACGGCGTCCCGGCCGAGTTGCTCAATTCGATCGACGCCATGCACGAGTGAAATACCGGTTGATTCGCCGGTTGACCAGTCGACCGCGAAAAGTTCCGGGTCCGTGCTGGTTTCAGGTGAGCCCCAGCCGCTGCCGGTTCCATAAAGAAGGTATTTGCCAACGAACCGATTCTGAAAAGTGTAACCGGCCGGCTTTCTCAGCGGTTGATAGTTCTTTGAACTAGCTACCGCGCTGCCGTCGGAAAAATCAGCCAGCGGCAAACGCAACAACGCCACACTGCCTGCCGCACGTTCGGCTTGCCACAGGCCGTCACCCGAAGACTCGGAACGGACCAGCACGTTCAGGTGATTATCCTGGCTCTCGAGAAACGAGAACTGATCAACCGGACTGCCGGAGACACCTATGGCACTCGGTTCAGAGCCATCCAGCGGCATACGATAAAGCATCGCGTCGCTGCGTTGGCTCCGTCCTCGCCTGAGCCAATCACTCACCCACACGTAAACCGAATTTTCCGAGACATAAAAAACGCGTCCGGCCGGGCCAAGCACGCCGGTGGCGTTGCAGTTGAAGTTACCATTGGCTAGATCGCAAACAGTTACGGTATGCAGCGCGGTTGCTTCAGTCGAGTCCAGTTCCCGCTCCGGTCGATAGACGTGGGTTGCCGAAACTATGCGCTGAAATTCTTCAGGCTTGGCTCCTTTATGCCAGCGGCGCACTGCGGGGAAACTGCTGAATGTGTCGTCGCCCAGTGAAAGATAGAGCGGCGTGTAGAAAATCAGTTTGTTGCCAATGAGACGACTGGCGTAGTTTCGCGATGAGTAGTAATCGTTCGAACGCAAGTGATAGGTCGATCGATAGGCGAGATTGCCGGCATCGTCGATGTCGAACAGGCCGACTTCCGTCCCGCCGCGCTCGTAGCTGTAGCCGATGACTGCGATCGTTTTATCGGCAATCAGCATTTCGTCGTACCAGGTGGAGCGAGGATCGATATCGGGAGCGAAGGCGTTAACAATGGATACGGGCTGCAGCGCGCCGTCACCAATTCTGATGGTGAACAAACGTCCACGGCGCAGGACGACCAGGTGATCCCCATGTAACTTGACGATCCCGCCCTCATCAACTCCGGCTTCCTGCGTGTTTGTGATCGATTCTTTGTTGGCTGCATCCGCCATCACCCCCGCTGAAGGCGTCGCTTCGGATGCCATTGGCGCTATGTCGTAGTTGCCCGCATCTTTCTTCGACTCCGCTCGCCGTTGTTTGCGCGCCAGTTCGCGAAAATAGTTTGCCAACTCAGAATCCGAACGAAACGAGCGCATCGCTTTTTTGATTGGCAATGCGCCCGGGTCAGCGATGGGAGGAATTTTCGCGGGTGGCCACTGCGCATAACCGGCCAACGTTAGATAGAGAGCCGCAACGATTAAGAGCGTGATCAGGAAGAGATTTTTCATGGCTGCACCAACCTCAAGTGTTTTTCAACGGTTCGCTTCTTGGAGCGTTTCCAGTTGAACGCGGTAGGGCGGTAGAACTTGCGCGGGATTTGTAGAAACGGCCTGGTTGCTCAATTGGCATGCGGCGTTAGACACCGCGGCTGGTAAGAGGGTTCCGTAGAGCCGGGAGCGATTCCTGCGGCGTGATTAACTAGCGTTCCTTGATGGTATGGCGCAGTCAGCCGAATTGCACGGTCAGCATGGATATCGAGCCGCCATCAAAGCCCTCGACCGGAAATGTCACCGGCTCGCCCGGACGGCGCAGGCCCAACACGTAAACCAGGGGCAGATAGTGATCCGGCGTTGGGGCTGAAAGCAATGCATCCCGTCCGAGGGCTTCATAATTCACGAGCGGCTGTTCGTTTTCTTTCAACAAGAGGTCGCGAGCCAATGTTTCGAAGCGGACGGCCCAGTCAAAAGGTTCTACTTCATGTTTTCCCCACGCGTAAGTGTGCAGATTGTGAACGAGGTTGCCGCTGCCGCAGACCAACACGCCTTCATCGCGCAATGGCGACAGGGCTTTGCCGAGGGCGTAATGAAAATCCGGTTCGCGGGTTTCGTCGATGCTCAGTTGCACAACCGGCACGCCGGCGTCTGGAAGTACGTGGCAGAGGACTGACCAGGTACCGTGATCGAGTCCCCAGCTCTGATCGAGGTTCACCTTAACGGGCGCGAGCAATTCGCGAACGCGACTGGCGAGCGCAGTGCTCCCCGGCGCCGGATACTGAACTTCATACAACTCACGCGGAAAGCCACCGAAGTCGTGGATCGTTCGCGGCGCGGGCATCGCAGTGACCGCCGTGCCGGGTAGGTACCAATGCGCCGAGATACAAAGCACGGCCTTCGGTCGCGGAATAGACTTACCGATGTTCGCCCAACCAGCAGTGAATTGGTTCTGCTGGATAGCGTTCAACGGATTACCGTGTCCGAAGAATATCGCCGGCATCGGCTTGGCGTAATCAGTCACAGTAGTTTTCCTGTTGTAACGCAAACTGTTAATTTGCGTCTGCGTTTACGTTGAGGGCCTCAATCGACGCAAACTAACAGTTTGCGTTACGAACATCGCAAACTAACAGTTTGCGTTACGAACATCGCAAACTAACAGTTTGCGTTACGAACATCGCAAACTAACAGTTTGCGTTACAAAAGAAACCCGCCTTTGACTAGCGATTCACGTACAGCTTAGGAAACAACTTTCGCAGGTTCTCCACCTTGGGTTGGTCATTGATAACTATGTAGGGTTCGTCGGGGTGGTTGGCCAGGTAGTTCTGATGATACGCCTCGGCTTCATTGAACGACTGGAGCGGCGCCAGCTGCGTGACGATCGCAGCAGGAAACGCTTTTGCCTGATTCAGTTGAGCGATATAAGCCTTGGCAATACGCTGCTGCTCCTCGTTGGCATAGAACACGGCCGAGCGGTATTGAGTGCCAGTGTCTGGACCCTGCCGGTTCAATTGCGTCGGATCGTGTGCTACCGCAAAAAAGACTTTTAGCAACTGGCCGTAGGAGATTTGAGCGGCGTCGTAAGTTATTTGCACCGATTCAGTGTGACCTGTTTCGCCTGAGGAAACTTCGCTGTATTGCGCGGTCGCGGGCGAGCCACCCGCATAGCCCGACTTTACATCGACCACGCCCTTAACATGTGCGAAGACCGCCTCGACGCCCCAGAAGCAGCCGCCGGCCAGCACTGCGGTTTGAATGTCTTTCGATTTTGCGAGTGGCGCATCGACTGCCGGATCGGGAATAGCCGTGAACGATGCGCTGGCGGAATTGCATGATGTGAACATAAGAATTACGACGACCAAACAACAGCATTTAGAAAGCATAACGCGTATACCTGGCTATGCGGAACGAGCATACATCTTGATGATTCGCTCGATCGCGCGACGGCAGACGGCGCAGAAGTGATCGGTTCGGGTGAACATTATGCAATCGACTTCCGGACGATAGTAACCTCGCGCCTCATAAATCGAGCCTTCGAAAGCGCCGACGTTCTTCCCATACTTTTCCACGGCAAACATACCCTGCTCGTGCTTCAGCTCTTCATGGAACAGCGCTTCCATCTCGGCTTCCGGCCGCCGGTCTTTTCGCAGTTGGCCCCGACGCTTTTGAATATCGCGCGAATAGGTCTCAAAGGCTTCCTTGTTCCAGGGAGTCGGGATCGGCGTGTTTGGCGTAACCAGATCCTTCCACTTCAAATTCGCGGGATCGAGTAGCGCGGTTGCGTTTGGCTCCCAGGGTTCGACGCGTTCGGCAGACGCAGCATAGGCCACGGACGAGGTGTAGTACTCGTCAGCGAGGCCGGCGAAGTGGTGACCAAACTCATGCACGAATACATAGTTGCCAAAGGCATTGTCAGCCGCCACCGTGCTGTAAAGATTGAAAATTCCGCCGCCGCCATAGGTGCGGTTGTTAACGAGGATTTCGATAAACTCATAAGGCGCGAATTGGGCGACGCGGCGGACCGCGCGGTTATCAAACGTAAGCACATAACGTTCAGAGCCGAAAGCGTCGTACGTTGCACCTAACGGCGAGTCGCGATAAATGCCGGTCGACGGCCGTGAAATTCCACTTTCAGACGAAGGCGGACACAATCCCCACACGTTGAAGTCACGTCGATGTTCTTTAAACGGCGACGTCGCAAACAGCACTTCGGTCATGCGGCGCGCGTCTGACTCAAACTTCTTCAGCTCGCTCGCGGTGTAGCCGTCACCAAGAATCACGAAGTCAACCTTCGTGGCCGGATCGCCCATGTTTTGAATCGGTATAAGCGCGGCAGGCGGCGCGACCTTGGAGCGGTCGACAAACATGTCTTTCGGATCGATGGTGGTTGACCAAATATCCGTCCATGAATTATCGGCTTTGCGCTTTTTCAGCGTGATTTCGACCGGTGCTTCAGGAGCTGGAAAGCGCAGCGACTCGCTGAAGCTGCGCATCATCTTCGCCGCTTCATCCGTTGTTTCCCACTCGCCGAAGATTGACGCGAACCCGCGCGAGTAAAGCAGCTGTTTTGATTTCTGATCGCGGACTTCAAAAAAATATTTGCCGAGGTTTGACTCGTCGATCGTCTTGGTCAGGTCGCCGGGCCATGGGAGCGCTTCGATCTGAACCCGATCGACGCTGAAGAACTCCTGTTTGGAGTTGCCGGTGTGATAGTAGTCGAGTCGCATCGTGCCCGGCGCCGCGGAAGCAATTGAAGCTGCAATCATAATTAGAAGGGACGCGAAAGGAAGATGTCTTGTCATGGGCAGGATTGTAACTGCTAGCGGCGTCGACCGCGCAATGCACAAGGCGGGGACCGGGACGCGTCAGCAATAGCATAGTTGCCGAATTAATCCTGAACAGTGGATTAGCCTTCTAACCTTTGAGAGAACGGTCGGCATGAGGGTCCAGAAGTTTTTTAACACCGAAGGTGTTGGCTAACTTTAGCCCAGGGTTTCCTACCCTGGGTCAATCAGCCATCAATGAACGCCTAACTCTGAAGGAGTTTCGCCCCTCCTTAACTCCTTCAGAGTAAAAGAGGACATCAGCAGCTAAGTTCTCCCAGGGTAGGAAACGCTGGGCTGGAGTTAGCGAACTCCTTCGGAGTTACATCGGCCGCTGGTTTATTGAATAGCGAAGTGCAGTCGCTGCATCACGGTCGCTTTTGAGCGCTTGTCAGTTGCTGTTACCTGGAGCTGATAAGAGCCTGGGTTCAAACCAGCCAGCGGCAGTTCCGCCCAGTAAGGCAGGCTCGCGTGGTCTTTAACGATGTCCGGCGGGACTCGCGCCGGCGGCATGGTAAGCATCGTCTCGCCGTCCTGAAGCACTCGAGCAGTGATTTCGATATCCGCCGCGCTGCCGGCGTTATACAGATAGGTCTGATAACGAAGGGCGGAGCCGCGCTCGAATCGTTGACTGGTGTTGACCAGCAATGAGCCGGGCGGGCTCATCTCGTCTTTGGTCGCTTTTCGTTCGGCCGTGAATAGGCTACTCATCTGCAGCCCGTTACTGGAAACATCCGGCACTTCGATCCACTGCTGTGCGCCGCCAGTGCGACCGGTTTTGCGCTCACGTAGCGCAATTCTCACCTGATATAAACCCGCCGGCACGCGTAATTCCTGGTTCCATTGAATCGGCACGCCAAATTTCTCGGGCGCGTCCCGCGTGACCGTAAGCAGCTGCTTGAAAGTGGAGATGACTCCGCGATCGTCGATGGCAGCCCCAATCACGTCAACTTCTTTTTTCTCAGGGACTGACGAGTCAAACGTAAACGCCCAACGCTCGACCTGCATTGAAAGCTTGAGCGTCAGACCTTTGTCTGCATTGTTGACGTAGCCGACTGAGAGTGAAGTCGGCAAAGTCTTTTGCGGATACAGCGTTCCCAGGGCGCTCAGCAGTTCAACTTCAGGTTCCGGTTGCGCGTTGTTCGTTTCGGCAATTGCAGGCTTCGACTCGGATTTTGTAGTCGAAGGTATGTAGTAGTTGCGGCGCAGTCGAACGCGCAGCTCGGGATGATTCTTGATCGATACGGAGAGTTGCGATTTACCGGTTCGCTGTTGCTCAGCGTCCGGCCGCCAGGCGAGCAGGTAGTAAGCTGC
>JBKPNP010000335.1:0-1526 GCA_046732775.1 Acidobacteriota bacterium | reverse complement strand
ACTGTTAGTTTGCGGTTGAGTGTCAGCGCAGATCTCAACGCAAACTGACAGTTTGCGTTACGAAACACGTCGAGACGCAAACTAACAGTTTGCGTTACACAAAATGTTTGGCGGTTTAGGACGGTAAGAGTTCAGCTGCGGACGGGGGTGGCGGGGGAAGATCGGGCAAAGAGATTCCATGCACGGCTTCCCAATCATCAGTCGGCACCATTTCGATTGCATCCCACGGACAACCGTCGAGGAAAGCGCCGTCCGGTCCTTTGCTGATGCACTTCTGGCAACCGATGCATAGATAGGGATCGACTTCGATGCGTCCGAACGGCGGATGGTCTTCGTCGGGAACCCAGAACATGCACGCTTCAATCGGACAGTATTCGATGCACGCCGGTGATCCGGCGCAGCCGGTGCAGCAGTCAGTGGTGATAGCGAGAATTCGCGGCCGTTTCTTGCGAGCGGCTTTGCCGTCGCCCTCGGACATGGGCCAGTGTTTTTCTACGATATCGAACATAGATTTCTCAGGAGGACGGGCATTCCTGCCTGTCTGTCTCTTAAACCACTCTGCAGTTGTTCATTTAGCAGGGACTAGAAAAGTCTTTCTTACACAACGGACTCTAACATAGCTCTGCTAATTTCCTCAACGATTTGTGTTTCTTCGCGTTACGGCTTGCCCGGCTTCGATAGACGCGCTAAAAGGTAAACCATTCTAAGGAGGGCACGAGCATGGAAACGGTAGCGGGAATTTTTTCCTCGCGCGCAGCGGCGGAGGAAGCGGTTAGAGAACTTCATGCAGCTGGGTTACCAAACGATCGAATTGCCTTGTTGACGCCCGGTATGAAGGATGAACAAGTTGAACAGAAAGTGCCGACGGCTGACAGTGAGCAGCCAGGCATGGGCCAGGCGATGGGCGGTGCAGTTGGCGGCGCGATGGGAGTCGCGGGCGGGGCGACGTTGGGCGCGGCGGCGGCAAGTTTGTTAGTCCCGGGAGTAGGGCCAGTCATTGCCGGAAGCATTCTTGGTGCAGCCTTGCTCGGCGCGGGCGGCGCGGCGACCGGGATTGCAGCGGGCGGCGCACTCGAGCATGAGTTGGAAGCGGGACTGCCGCACGATGAAATTTATCTGTATGAAGATGCGTTGCGAAAGGGCCACTCGGTAGTGGTGGCCTTCGTTGAAGACGAAGCCGCAATCTACTCCGTCCGTGGAGCGCTCACGAGCGCCGGCGCCGAAAGCATCGATCAGGCGCGGGAGGATTGGTGGACCGGTTTGCGTGACGCGGAAGAGGCGGAATATCAGTCGAGCGGTCGGGTTTTTCAGACGGACGAGCCAAACTACCGTCGTGGTTTTGAGTCAGCCTTGCGAAGTCGCAAACAGGATTCGCCCACCGCTGCGACTGACGAAGACGAAGCCTTCCGGCTCGGTTATGCGCGCGGTGAGTCGTATCAAAAACGGATGCGGGAGCAATACAAAGCTTGAGAGATCTGCTGCTGAACCTCGCGGTGCTGGTTGGCATACTCGGCATCAGCGCGATC
>JBKPNP010000334.1:0-3135 GCA_046732775.1 Acidobacteriota bacterium | reverse complement strand
GAGCCCGCGTCCGAGTCGTCGATCGGTTTTAGCTTCTCATCTTCTGCCATAATTAGTTTTCGCAGCAGCGACTAATGCTCCCAGGCCGCAGTCTTCATTGTCCAAACGCTGTCCGGATATTTTTGTTTGAACAACGCCGGCAGCTCACCCAGTACCGTGTGATCGTTTGTGGCCTTGTAGTGGCTAACGCCTTTCCAATACAGCGCCTCTGGAGCGGCCTTCGAGTCAGGGTAACGCTCAAGCACTTTCGCATAACCACTCTCTGCGCCGGCCCAATCCTTATTCATGAAAGCGACGCGCGCCAACCCTAATTCCAACTCAGCCCGGAATTCAGTTGTCGGCAGATAGCCTTCAATACGAGATCTCTCGACGCCATTCGAATCGAGAATGAGCACAGTGGGCGTCCAGGCTGCGTCGAAGCGATGAAAATATGCGGGGTGTTCTTTGATGTGCGCCGCCAGCGGCACGAAATTCTGATTGATAAAGGAAGAGGTTTCTTCGTCTGCGTACGACTCAGCTTCCAGCCGAGCGCATGCACCTCAAGCGGGCGCCGCGCTGAAATCGACGAGAACGGGTTTCTTGTTTGTTTTAGCTTCCGCTAGTGCCGCATCGGCATCTTTGTTCCATTGCACTGCCATTTTGTTTCCTCCCGATTAAAACTAATGCTTTTGTTTGCCAACAGCCTATTTGAATTTCTTTCCAAAAGTCTAACGCTACGCAACGTGACGAGCGATTTCGTTACGCAACGAACGCGGAGCTGTCATTTTTGACAGTTAATAGGAGCCTTTGTGCTCGCTAGACTTCTTAAGGCCCGGAATGTCTGTTTGCAAACATAAAGTCAAACTAGATTTCGCATTGTGAGAGAAACTGCCACCAAGCCAATTTCACAGCCCAACGCCGACTTCGAACGCCGACCGGCTTTGAGTTTGTGGGACACGTTAATTCGCATCAGCTTAATCGGCGGATTGGCGGCGCTGTGTTACCAGGCCTTGTCGCCTTTTTTGAAACTGCTGATCTGGTCGATCATCCTGGCAGTCACGCTGTATCCCGTACATCAATTTCTTGCTCGCAGGATCGGTGGCAGGCAAAACCTCACGTCAACCATTTTAGTAATTCTCGGGGTTATCTTGATCGTCGCCCCAACCTGGATGCTGTTGAATTCGTTCGCCGATTCCATTCATCGTTTCGTGGGCTCGGTGCAACAGAACACACTGCACATACCACCTCCCCGAGAGGGAGTTAGGAATTTACCGGTAGTCGGCAACAAAATTTACGGTGCCTGGTCGAAGGCTGTTTCCGATCTACCGGGGCTGGTTCAGAGCATGCAGCCGAAGATTGGTGATTTAGCTCGCCAAGCGTTTTCGATGGTCGCCAGCATTGGCGGCACCATGCTGTTGTTCCTCGCCTCGTTCATCGTTGCCAGCATCGTGATGGCGAAAGGCGAGTCAGCTGGGCGCAGCGGTCGGGCGATCTTTTGTCGTGTCGCGGGGTCTTCGCGAGGTGAAACGATGGCCAAACTATCAATTGCAACCATCCGCGCCGTGTCCCTTGGTGTCGTGGGCGTTGCCGCCATTCAAGCGATCCTGATTGGCCTTGCGGTGTTGTTGGCCGGCATACCCGTCGCCGGCGTATTAGCAGTCATTGCGCTCATCCTGGGTATTGCCCAGGTGCCGGCGCTACTCATCACCCTGCCGGTTATCGTCTACATCTGGGGCAGCGGGGATTACAGCACGGGTGCCGCGATCACACACACCATTATCCTGCTGGTGACCGGAATGGCTGACAACGTGTTGAAGCCAATGATGCTCGGCCGCGGTGTCGATGTGCCGATGCCGGTGATTCTGATCGGCGCGCTCGGGGGTATGGCGTCTGGCGGAATTCTGGGAATGTTTGTGGGCGCAACGGCTTTGGCACTCGGCTACGAGCTCTCGAGAAACTGGCTGGCAACTAGCGCTGACTCCGATCCGGCGAGCGCAGCGCCACGACCGTCGTAAAGCGAGGCCCGACGCGCGGACGCGTCAAGCTCTGCGGCCATCAGATCGCCTGAATACTAATGAAGCAATTAACCCAACCGAAGCCAGCATCCATCCCGCGATAGCTAAATAAATAAAGTAGCGAGGAATTACTAGTAGCGGCGGGAAGTCGATAGCGCGCGAGAGTTGGAATGTGCAGACAGTGTACATTCCGAGCGGAAACACCATGCCCCAATACTGTGGGTCGTAACGTAGTGGAAACCGTTTGTAAACGTGACGCCAGAAACCCAGGATGAACAGTAGCGGGATCCACCACGTGCCTGCCGCCCAAAAGAACAAGGTAAATCCCTTTAGAAACGGAACTAACTCATTCAGCAACGTCCAAGCGGGTGCGGCAATAATCAATCGCGCTCCGGCGAGCGTGGTGATAGCGACTGCGCCCATGTTGATCCAGTAGGGCGGCGTCAGTTGTGCTGTAGTAACGTTGACGAATGTGAAGCGGTAAAAAATCAAAGTGATGAGCGGCAGGTAAAGCATGCAACCGAGCAAGAACATGCATAGCGTGAAAAATAGAATAGACTTACCATCATCTCCATAACGACTACTCAAAAGCGTTCCCAGTACTGAGATCGCTTGAGTCGCCACAACTGCAAGTAACCAACCGCCATTCAGTCCCGCCTCAATCGAAGGCTTGTTTTCATGGACAGTCATCGCCGCAAAAAACACATACATGATGAATACCCAGAGAACTATGCCGGCCAGCCAGAGCACCAGTCCGGCGCGGTATTGGTCGATAACGATTACTAAGCCACTACCCAGCACGCACGTTCCAGCCACCACCGTAAAGAATCCTGGCCCACGAACATGATCGTTAATGTCGGCTTTGATACGCGGGAAGAAGAACACGAGACGTATGAGCAACAAGAGCGAGAGAATGATGTAGGCAATGATGTCGATGACAAGCAGGATGAGAGCGACGGTCTTCATTCCCAGCAAAAAACAGGCGATGGAAATGATTCCGGTCGCCATGACCAGCGCGAAGTAACCCGGAAAGAGATCTCCGGCAGTCCGCAAAAGAGCATTTTGCTGTTTAGAGTTATTCATGCCGTCTCTTCGGCGGTGGGTTCCTCGTCGCAGCGTTTGCAGTCAAGCTCAAACCCGA
>JBKPNP010000333.1:0-2652 GCA_046732775.1 Acidobacteriota bacterium | reverse complement strand
TCGATCGTTTACGTGAACAAGTGCGCAAGGAGATCGAATGGTTTCGCGGGCGGGAGATCGACATGGTTGGCGATCGGCCGCTCGCGATCTTCGACGGCCCCGCTCGGGCCATACGGTGCGCCTGCGCCATCAGTGAGTATGCCTCGCGCCTGGGTATCACGATGCGCGCCGGTTTACATACCGGTGAGTGCGAGATGGTGGGCGCGGCCGGGGCTGTCCCAGGTGAGATTAAGGTCCGCGGCGTTGCGCCCGTAATTGGCGCGCAAGTGGCGACCGCCGCCGGCCCCGGTGAAGTCCTGGTTTCAAGCACCGTGAAGGATTTGGTGGCCGGATCGGGAATTGAGTTTGTGGACAAGGGACTGCATGCGCTCACCGGGGTATCGGGTGACTGGCGACTCTTCGGCGTTGATCGAGGCAGCGTGATGAGACGCCAGAGGTCTTAGCCGCGCCTGCGGCCCGGCTGCGGTTGTTGAACGAACGGCCGACATGTTTGAGGCCCGAAGGGCCGGCATTGAATAGCCACGACCGTCAGGTCCTGGCTATTGAATGTCGGTCCCTCGGACCTGACCCTATTCCTCCCGCACCACGTCATGCGGATCCTTGTCGTTACGAATACCGAGTAAACGCGGATGACGGAGTTTGTTGTATTTCGTCCACTGAATGAAACCGACTTGAACCACGAGGCGCGGCTCGACCCAGTGCGCGCGCAAGCTCTCGCCGACCTTCGCTCGCGGTAAACCAACCGCTTTCGTGAACGGTGGCTTGTCGATTTCCAGGCGATCGAGTTGGTCGCGGAGATCGAGCAGCATTTTCGTGTTGAAGCCGGTACCGATCTTGCCGGCAAACACAAAGTCGTCGCCTTCGTAATAACCAACCAACAGAGCGCCCAGACCCTGGCGCGTGCCTTGTGGTTCCGTGAAGCCGCCAACCACGAACTCCTGCGCGAGTTCGCATTTCATCTTCAGCCAGTTAGGCGAGCGCCGTTGTTCGTAAACTGAATCGCGGCGTTTGGCAATAACGCCTTCCCAGCCCTGTCTCTGCGCGCGCTCCCAGGGCGCGTCGTCGTGCAGTTCCGTCACGCGGTGCAGCGGAGCGGCGAACGGCAGCTTCCGCAAGAATGCGCGGCGTTGTTCGAGCGGCAGGTTTGTTAGGTCCCGACCATCGAGCCAAAGGATGTCGAACACGTGATAGGCAGAGCCGCCGTGCCAATCTATTTCGCCATCAAGGATCAACTCCTGGTGCGGCAACCCGGCAATCGCGCGGGCGAGCGCGGGGATGGTTTGCGGCAAGCGGTTGCGGGAGAACAATTCGACTTGCGAACCTTGCTTGTAAGCGAGCAGTCGAATGCCGTCGAACTTCCGTTCAAAAATCCATTCGGGACCGCTGAACCGATCCTGCGTGAGTGTCGCGGCCATCGGCTGTATCCACTCAGGGAAAGAGTTGGGCATAGGATCCTCGGAGCAAATAGTAAATCGTAAATAGTGAATAGAATTATTCCATAAACTCTCAGCCCCGAAGGGGCGACATTCAATAGCCACGACCGTCAGGTCGTGGATCGCGCCGCAGCGATCGCGTGAGGCCCGAAGGGCCGATGGTTGATTTATGAATCGGTAAACCAACCTCGGCCCTTCGGGCCTCGTTTCGTTTAGTAATCGTTGTCACGACCTGACGGTCGTGGCTATTTAACGTCGGCTCTTCGGGCCTAAACCTGTTCGTGTATGTCGAACGTTCTTCACGATCTGACCGTCCTGGCTATACAGCCGGCCGTGCGGGCGTCAATCACCGCCGAGCGCTTAGCTGATTGCTGGTTGCTGAAGGCTCTTTGCTCGCTTCGTTCTGAGGACCGCCGCCGAAATGAGCGTGACGAGGAGGCCAATCGGAAAGGGCTCGGCAAAGGTCATCAATCCATTGTAAATCGGGTTATCCAACAGCGCTTTGAGGCCTTTCATTTCGGCCAGCTTCGCGTCGATCACCTGTTGCGTGGCGCCGCTGGCTCGTGCCTGTTCAACGATGTAGGCGGCGTACTTGTCCGCGAAATCGGGCATGAAGTTGAAGTAGATGATCTCCCAACAGATGACATAACAGACGCTGGCGACCAGCGTGATCAGAATCCCCACCGCAAACGCGCGCCCAAAACTAATCTGCCCGTCGCCTATATTTTCGCGATACGAGCGAATCCCAAAGAAGATCAGCAAAGACCCCAGCACTAAAATGGTGTAGCCGAGAACGAGGTTATGGCCGAAGCCGATTCGGTCAGACAAAAGGAGGGTAATAGTCATCATGGCAATCATGATGAAACCGGAAATCAAACCGAACGTCAGAACTGTCTTTTTCATTTGAGGGCTCCTGTTTCGTAAAGAATGTTGGCTGAACAGCCCAGGAATGTAACGGGGATTGCCGTTTGTGTCGTCATACTTTCGGGTGATTTTAACTGATGCGGCGGAAAATAATGCTTTCGTTTATACGAAACGGTCTTAGGTCTTAGGTCTTAGGTCTTAGGTCTTAGGTCTTTGTGCTTTGAAAGAGCGAAAGGCTCCGGCTCCGCCTCGCTGCAGCCGGCAATCGACGGTGGTTTGGCGACTCATTTCAAAAGAACAAAGACCAAAGTCCAAAGTCCAAAGCTCAAAGAGCGTTTTACTTATGGAATCAGTC
>JBKPNP010000332.1:0-2465 GCA_046732775.1 Acidobacteriota bacterium | reverse complement strand
TCAAGCAACTTACTAAGGCACCTCCTCAACTTTTGTTCGGTCAGGGTACCGGTCCGTTTGCGATCGATGAGATGGAGCTCGCAGCCCTGCGGAGTTGCGTCAGCCTGGATGTTCCGTTAGCCACACCATTGATGCACTTTGGCCATACACTCGGAGCTTCAGGACTGTTGTCGATAGCGCTTGCGGCTCTGGTCGAAGCAGCACCGCAGGCACTCTCCACCCTGGTTATGCCGGCATCGCCTGCCAGCGATGGTCGCGTGTTGAATACTAGAAGCAACAGTGACGCCGAGCAGATAAGCAACGCGCTGGTTAGTTGTCGTGCGTTGGATGGATCCTGTGGGGCGGCGATGGTCAGCAGGGCATATGAGGTAGCTGAAAATAGATCGCCTCAACGGTCGGAAAAGCGCTGGGAGCAGCCTGTGACGATCAGCCCGCTAATCCATGAGGCCTTGCGTCGGATCGCGGCCGAAGCCTGGGCGCATCGCCCCCTCGAGCCTCCGGATGTGCTCGTGGTCCACCTGGAAGAACCGCTGGCGCCGCCACCCCAAGCTTCGATCGGAGGCCGGTTGCTTCCCAGCGCCGTGCTTGAAATGACTCCCGGCTTCATTCCGCAACTCGTTGCCCGCTTGTGGGGATATACGGGCCCCGCCCTCTGCCTCGTTGGCGGCGTGAGCGAGACTGACGGCTCGTGGAATTTAGACGGAGCCTGCAGCAAACTCGGGTTAGTTACTGAGCACATATATCTGCATGGAACTGGAGATAAACGTGAAATCCAATGGAACCAATGAAGCGTCAAGTACGAATGGCGCTCGCCTGCTGGAGGGCCAGAGCGTACTTGTGACCGGCGGGTCGGGTGGCATAGGCCAGGGCATTTGCGAGGTCGCGGCGCGTGAGGGCGCGCAAGTGGCATTTACCTGGCGTGGGAATGAAGCGGGAGCGGAACAAACGAAAAGTCTGATTCGCCAGCATGGCGGCGAGTGTCTGGCCATTCAAGCCGATCTGCGCGAACGAGAGGCGGCGGCGCAGGTAGTGGCGAAGATTGAAGAGGCGTGGGGCTGCGTCGATACGCTCATTAACAATGCCGCGGTCAGCGAAGCGGTGCCTTTCATACTGCTTGACGACGACGACTTTGCCGACATGATGGAACTAAATTTGTTCGCCGCATTTCGGCTGTGTCGAGCGGCGGTGCGCGGGATGATTCGTCGGAAATACGGGCGCATTGTGAACATCAGTTCCATCACCGGGTCGCGTTCAATTGCCGGACCCGTGCACTACGCTGCCAGCAAAGGCGCGCTCGAGGGTCTGACAAAAAGTTTGGCCCACGAGGTGGGGCCCTACGGCGTGCTGGTGAACGCTATTGCTGCAGGAATCTTTGAAGGCGGGCTACGTTCGACAATCCCGGAGCACCATCAGAAACGTTATCTGGAAGCATGCGCGCTCTCGCGCTTTGGTCAACCCGAAGAGTGCGGCGAGCTGGCAGCCTGGCTCGGATCAAAGCGCAACACTTATGTTAACGGCTCGGTGCTGTTTCTTGACGGCGGCACCCTGGCGTAGGTAGTTAAACGATTGAGAGGAATTGGTAGCGCATAGAGACTCTTCGCAAATCTTTGTTGACGCCGACCACATAAATTCTCTTTCTTTCAACAATTGACGTCAGTGTCAATTAAGAGATGTAGGTTCTGACGTACAAATAAGACTGGGATTCCGCTGAACAGCGACACTCAGCCTATCTTACTGATCCCGCCGTCAACTGGAACTTCGGCTTGGGCAGGTCGAGCGGTTCCATTACCTTGCTCCTTCTGAAACGGTTGATGCGCCGCCGCCGACCGCGCTGCAGCCGTCCGCCGTGACGCTACCGTCCACTCGTTGAGCCCGACCTCGCCGGCAAGTGGTTTGTTATAGGAATCGAGTAGCCTGCCAATCGCGGGCGCTACATCGAGATAGAGCACTCGACGTGCAACGCTGATGTATTCGTCGTCCTCCTGAATCTGCTTTGGCCAATCGAGAGATAGAACTGCGTGATCGTTCAAACGAAAACAGTAAAATGAGCTATAAGACTTGTCCCCGCGATCCTGCCCGCTTTCATTGGCGCTCTTCAGAGTCGTGAAATACATCGAATTCAAATCACCATGAACCACTTGATACGCCACCGATTTGGACGTTAGATCGAGTTGCTTGTGGCCCTGAAGATCGCCGGCGTAAGAGATCCAATGCCGGCCCACGATTTCTCCGTCATCACGTTGTCCGAAGACGATCACGGTAACTCGGGAACGGTAGTCGGCCTTCTCGGCCAGCGCATCAAGCACCAGGTTGAAAGCATCAACCAACGAGGTGAGCCAGCCGCGTACCGCAATGGATACCCATTGACTGAGGTCAGCCGACGTTTTATTGGCAAGGATTACCTGCGTCTCTCGCAGTACCATTCCGCGAAAATTCTGACTCCACAGGTTAAGAGCCTTAAGGAG
>JBKPNP010000331.1:0-2897 GCA_046732775.1 Acidobacteriota bacterium | reverse complement strand
CGTGTTCGGCGTGAACGATCCGCTAGCGATTTCAGTACTGATGACCGCCGCCGTCTTCTTCACAATAGGTTCAGTCAAGAGCCGCTGGTCGACAACTCGCTGGTGGCGGTCGGGTCTATCAACCCTCGCGGTGGGCGCCTTGGCTGCTGGCCTGGCATACGCAGTCGGTCTATTGCTGAATCAACTGGCGCGGCCATGATCCGGTTTGCCATTCGCTGTGGTCAAAGGTTGAGTGAGGGCTTGTATTTCAGTCCGCAGAACGGACATCAGCGTAAAGCCTGGGGCGTGAGCCCCCAGGTGAAGCGCCAACCTATCGATTGAACCCGTGAAGGGGGTGAAAGCCAGCGTGCCCTGCACTCGTCTAAATGATGCCGCTGCCGCCCGCTCCGCAGGCTTTGATCACTCTTGCTAACGCCATGCTCGGGCTTACGCCCCAGGCTTTACGCTGACGCCCGCTTCGCCGGCTGAGACCCAAATGTTAAGAGTCAGCCCAGGTCCTCGTTCCAACCTTCTCCCACAGGAAGAAGGGGCAATCCGGGAACGTAACAAACTCAGGCGGTATGTTGCGCTGGTTGTCGCGCTTGTTTGCGTATGCGGTACCACGATCTCGATCAACGACCCAATCCTTCGCCGAGCAACGATCATCGCTGCTGTTTGTCTGACACTCTGGCTCGCTGAAGTTGTTCCTCCATACGTACCGACACTGGTCCTTTGGGCACTTACTCCACTGCTGCTTTCCGGTTTTGGTGATCAGTTTCAATTGACCCGCGTGCTTGGTTGGTCGGCGAACCCGGTGTTGGCGTTGTTCCTCGGGGGCTTCGCGCTCAGCGTGGCCGCCACTCGTTACGGAATCGATAGCCTGATTGCGCAATTCGCGGTTCGTTTATCTAGCGGTTCCAAACTGCTGCTGTTAGTACTGACGATGGCGGCGACCGCTTTGCTTTCAATGTGGATGTCCAATATTGCCGCCGCGGCGATGATGATCGCTGCACTGCATCCACTTTTCGCTCGAGGCCGGCAAAGTGATCCGTTTCGGCGCGCACTGCTGATGGGAGTTGCAATGGCTGCAAATTTTGGCGGCATGGCTACACCGATTGGCACTGGCCCCAACGCCATTGCGATCGCTGCCATCGCTTCAACGCGTCGGATTACTTTTACCGATTGGATGATTTTTGCGGTGCCATTGACGTGGGCACTGCTCGTGGCTGCAGTGATCGTTCTGATGGTGCGCTTTCGCGTGCGAGGAGAAACCAGCGAAGTGCGTAAGATTGAAGCTAAACCGGTAACACACGGCGCGCGGGTGGTGATGGTGGTTTTCTTTCTCACTGTGGCCGCGTGGTTGAGCGAACCGCTCCACGGAATTCCAGCTGCAACCGTTGCGCTCATAACTACGGCGGTTCTGTTTGGTTCACGACTTCTGAAGTACGAAGATCTCGCTCGCATCGACTGGTCGACACTGCTGCTGATTGCGGGCGGTATCGCTCTCGGAAACCTGCTGGAGCAATCGGGCGTAATCAGGGTAGGCACGCTGCTGCTGCCGTGGCAGCAACTTCCTCACGTTGCGCGGTTGTTTCTCCTATGTTTTGCCAGCGCGCTGTTCTCCGCACTGATGAGTAATACCGCCAGCGTTACCATGTTAATTCCACTCGCGGCCAGCATAGACCCGGCGCCTTCGACAGCAATCCTGATTGCAATTTCTGCCTCGCTGGGAATTCCTTTTGTCATCAGCACTCCGCCAAACGCCATGGTTCACGGCGAAGGCGGTATTACGTTTTCAGATCTAGCCGTTCCCGGCCTCATCTTGATGATGCTCGGCTGCGTGGTGATCAGTCTTACCGGATCCCGCGTCCTGAATCTACTCGGAATCCCGTAAAAGCCTGCTGCGGAAGTTTTCGGTCTGCGTTGTTTTTCGCATGGACCTGCGAAAAGTTTCTCCTTCACGTTCCCTGATTCACGTTATTCCCGAGCAGTTCCTCAATGATCACTTCCGGCACTTCCCTTGCCCTGTGTAATTAGCTTTGCGATCACCAGTCCAGGCTAAGGCAAATGAAAATTCTAATTGGCTACGATGGTTCTGACTGCGCCGAGGCGGCGCTCGATGATCTGACTCGCGCGGGTTTGCCCTCGCGAGCCGAGGCAATGGTGTTATCCGTCGCCGAAGTCTGGTTACCACCGCCGCCTTCGTCTTACGAGTTTCTCGAAGGCACCCGCGAAGTTCAGATCCCTGACGAACCGCTGTATGCGAAGGCAAAAGCCAAAGCGGAATCAGCACTAAGCCAGGCGCACCAGGCGCAGCAGCGCTTGCAAACAAACTTTCCCAAATGGCAGATCAGCGCTGAAGCTGCAGCCGGGTCGCCGGCGTGGGAGATTGTCGCCCGCGCGGATGAATGGAAGCCGGCGCTGCTGGTCGTCGGATCTCATGGACGCTCTGCCCTGGGACGATTCGTGCTTGGAAGTGTGGCGCAACGCGTCGTGACTGAGGCACGTTGCTCAGTTCGCGTTGCCAGAGGCCGAGTCGAAGAACCCAATACACCCGTACGTCTCATCCTCGGCTTGGATGGCTCGTCGGGCAGTGAAACCGCAGTACGCAAAGTGGCACGACGATCATGGCCGAGCAATAGCGAGGTGCGATTAATCGTCGCCAGTGATCCGATACCAGCGACGATTATGGGCCAGGTCATTCCGGGAATCACTTCGGCGATCGATGAAAGCAATCGGGCGGATCAGGTTCGGATTGAAACGATATTGGCGCGAGCACTGGGCATCTTGAGAACTTCCGGTCTGGCAGTCTCAACCAAAGTCGAAGAGGGCGATCCCAAGAAAGTATTAGTTGTGGCGGCAGAAGAATTTGGCGCCGATTGCATCTTTGTCGGTTCCACGGGAACAAGTAATCGGTT
>JBKPNP010000330.1:0-1136 GCA_046732775.1 Acidobacteriota bacterium | reverse complement strand
CAAAACGGTTTGTGGTTGTCGTCAATCGGCCTGGGCACCTATCTCGGCAATGCTGACGACGAAACCGACGCGCGCTACACGCAAGCGGTCGTGCGTGCGGTGGAGTCAGGCGCGAACGTGATCGACACCGCGGCGAACTATCGCTTTCAACGCAGCGAGCGATCGATTGGCAGGGCCTTAGGCGAATTAGCGCAGCAGGGTTTCTCGCGTGACGAGATCGTTATCTGCACGAAGGGCGGTTACCTGCCATTCGATGGAGCGCCCCCGCGCGATATGCGACGGTATGTTGAAGACACTTTCGTCACGCCCGGCATTGCCGACTTTGAAGATATCGTCGGTGGCAGCCATTGCATGACGCCGAGTTATCTGCAGAACCAGCTCGAGCAGTCTTTGCGAAACATGCGGTTGGAGTGTGTTGACGTTTACTACATTCACAATCCGGAATCGCAGCTTGGACATGTGTCATTGGAAGAGTTTTATGCGCGCCTGCGTGCGGCGTTTGAGGCGCTGGAAGCGGCACGGGCTGACGGCCAATTGAGCTTTTACGGAGTGGCGACGTGGAACGGCTTTCGTGTACCGAGTAATAACGGGGGCTATCATTCGTTGGAGCGGATGGTAATGATTGCGCGTGAGACTGGAGGTGTGGAGCACGGTTTCCGTTTCATCCAGTTGCCTTTCAATCTCGGCATGCCCGAAGCGCTAACGCTTGCCAATCAAACGGTGCGTGGGGAAGCGATGTCGACTCTCGAAGCGGCGGCGAACCTGGAAGTGACAGTGATGTCGAGTGCTTCGATTTTTCAGGGACGCGTAGCGCGCGGTCTGCCGCCGGAGTTGAGAAGTACGCTGGGATCGTTGTCCACTGACGCGCAGTCGGCGATACAATTCGTGCGCTCCGCGCCGGGCATTTGCACCGCGCTCGTCGGCATGAGCTCACTGGCACACGTTACTGAGAATTTGGAACTCGCGAAAACTGAGCCGTTGCCGGTCGAACAATTCATGCGGCTGTTTTCGGAGGCTTGACGTTCGATGTCCGACAAGCTTCAGCTTGTCGCACGTGACCTCAGCTTGCATGTGCAACCTGTCTTCGCTCCAGCGGAGCGACATGTTTATAGCAAGAGCTACTCTTAAAATGGCTT
>JBKPNP010000329.1:0-1488 GCA_046732775.1 Acidobacteriota bacterium | reverse complement strand
GCTTCGAGATGAAGCGGCGTTGCGCCATTCTCGAGCAGCATCAAACCGTTACTTCCGCGCGTGACAAGCAGGGCCCGATGACCAAGACGCGCGCGCAATTCTTCGCCGGCCTTTACCAATTCGTCCGTATCATCAAACTGTCGTCCGGTTAAGTTTTCAACTTCGTCCTGGTTCGGTGTCGCTGAAGTGAAGCCGGCAAAATTGGTGAGCCGAAAGCGAGAGTCGGCCAGCAAAGGAATACTCCGGAGCTTCGCTGTGTCGAGAGCGACCGATGCTATCTGGTTGTCGGCCACTCCGTAGTTGTAATCGGAGATTACGAGCGCGTCGGCGTCACTCGCCTGCGCTCGCACTTGATCCAACAAAGCCTGGCGCAACAATGGATCCGTCAAGCTTTGGCCGTCGTAGTCAATTCGGATTACTTGTTGCCGTGTTGAATGTACCTGGCCCGCCAGGATTCGCACCTTGGTAGTAGTTCGCAAATCGCGTGAGATGGTGACGCCGCTGCAATCAACTCCACCGGCCGTCAAAGTCTTAATCAACGAACGTCCCGCCTCATCGTCGCCGGCTACGCTTACCAGAGAAACACGCGCGCCGAGTGAGGCAAGATTCAGAGCGCAGTTAGCAGCGCCTCCCGGTACAGTTTCAGTTTGTTCATGCTGGAGGATGAACACCGGCGCTTCGCGGGAGACGCGGCTGATCGCGCCGTAAATAAACTGATCGGCAATCGCATCTCCAACTACTACGACGCGTTGGTCAGCGAAGCGTTTGATTAGACTAATCAGACGCTCGCGTAATGAAGTGTCGTTATCGGTCAATGCCCGCCTGCGCCCCTTCCGTGGAAACGATCATTTGAACGGCGTCCAGCAAGTTCTCGGCAATCAAATCCGGTTGTGCCGACCAGGTTGTGCGCTGGTGTTCCCACTCGCCGCGTCCGTAGCCACTCAAAACGAACATCGACTTCACGCCCGCATTCCGAGCCAGCTCCACATCGCTGTAGCGGTCGCCAATCATCCAGCTGCTACTGAGATCAACATCGAACTGCTCGGCTGCTCGATTGATGAGACCGGGCTGAGGTTTGCGGCAATCGCAAGCCACTCGATAAGGGGGTTCGCCGATGGAGGGATGATGAGCGCAGTAATAGATCGCGTCGATTCTGCCGCCGTTGGCTGTCAATTCCTTCGTCATCTGCCCATGCACGGTGTCGATCAGCTCTTCTGAGAAATAGCCTCGCGCGACGCCGGCCTGGTTGGTCACCACGATTGCCAGCCAACCGCTCTCGTTCAAGTGCTGAATGGCAGCCGCGGTGTAGGGAAATAAACGAAACCGCGACGCATGGTTAACGTAACCGACCTCTTCGGACATGGTGCCGTCACGATCCATAAAGACTGCGCGCTGTTTCATTTCAAATGTCCGACAAACTTCAGTTTGTCGCCCGTTTCCAGAGGGCGCACTTGGGTTCGACGATCGACAAACTGAAGTTTGTCGGAC
>JBKPNP010000328.1:0-1454 GCA_046732775.1 Acidobacteriota bacterium | reverse complement strand
GAGCACGGACCTGCAAAAATGCGCAGTTCGTTGATACTGATGATCCTCGGTTTTTCTGCATTACTTGTCAAAACGCAGAAGTTACCGGTCAGTGGCGAGAAGTTATCTGGCCAAGCGATACCGATGCTATTGAAGAGCCATTGGTTGAACTGTCGGTTGAAGAGCAAAACTGGGTACCGGAGGAATAAGTGGCTGTTCCAACACCAAAGACCTGGGCAGCCGGCGAAACCGTCGATGCCCCCGAAGGCAATGCCGAATGGCGTGATGTGCTTAACTTCTTGCTCGGGCCGCCGAGGGTGCTTGCCTATCGTGATGCCACGTTTCCAACCACAACCGCCGTGTGGGAGCTGATTCCCTGGAACAACGAGTTATATGATTCGCACGGCTCACACTCAATTGTTACCAACCAGAGCCGTCTTGTTGCACAAGAATCCGGTCTGTACGTTGCCTTCCTCCAGGCCGCGTGGGCACAAAATGTCAGCGGTACTCGCCGGCTCCAGATCCGCAAGAACTCTGCCGACTCTGACACTGGTGGAACACTTATTGCTATCCAGACGATTACGTCGGTCGGTAGCAACCTCGACACACAGCTCCAGGTGTACGCCGAGGTTCAATTGAACGCGACCGATTATCTCCAGGCGTTCGGACTTCAGGCTAGCGGCGGCTCGCTCAACATTCAGGCAGGATCGGGCACGAGCTTTTTCGGGTTCCGTTGGAGCGCCAAAACCTCAACATAAGGTGGATGGGATGGGAAATGCGCCTCTGTGGGGCCTTATCGTCGGCACAGTGCTGCCACCGCTCGTGGCAGTGTTTCAACGCTCTGCCTCTCCGCCTGTGCGCGTAGCGGTCATGTTGTTGTCCAGTCTTGTCGCCGGCATCGTAACGGTGGACCTGGCCGATAACCAGCGCCTCGACATCTCAATGGATTTTGATGACGCGAACTTGTGGGCGACGGTTGCCGCAGTGGCCACAGCAGCTTCAACGTTCTATCGAAATGTGTGGCGCCCGACAGGTATTGCCGGCAAAGTCGAGGCAAAGACTGGCACCAACAACGACGTGTATATTCCCAGGCACTAGCTAGCTTCGCTCCAAGGAGCACCAGGCACTCCCATAAATAAGATGATGCCGCTAGCGCCCCACTCAGCTTCGTCGTCATAGGCACAGGCTATCCGACCACCTAATTCCAGCTCATCATAAAAGAAGTCAGCAAGCCCAGGGCTCCAGCCATTTACTCCCGGCTCTGGCAACTTCATCCAGGTCCAATGGACAGGAATACCATATCGGTCACGATTCATAATTCCCCCTTGAGCCCGTGGTGGTAATCGAAACCACGACATCTGCTTACAAGGCAGAAGCTTTTCCACTAAGCTACACGGGCGTATAACCAGCAATGTCCGGCCCCTCGGCAAGTACGCAGGCCACCGCGTATGCCACCCACCGAGGGGTCGGGCTTA
>JBKPNP010000327.1:0-2707 GCA_046732775.1 Acidobacteriota bacterium | reverse complement strand
GCCATGGCCGCTTGCCGATTTCAGCCAGCGCCGCGGCACTACACGGTGAGCCATCAATTGCTAAAAGGACTTTCATGTCCACTCCTACAAAGCTCTGAAGCTCGTTTCAAATCAATAGGCATTAACGCTTGCGGACGCCACGGCCGAAATTTCTTTAACGAACGACATCGCCGGCTTCAACGGCCTCATCACCATCACCGGGCAGGGCGCCTGGCGCAACACCCGATCGACGTTTGAACCAAACAGCGCACGCATGCCGAAGCCCGCGCCGTGCGCGCCCAGGCAGATGAGATCGATGTTGTTTTTTTCCGCGTAATTCAGGATTTCACGGTACGGTTGACCTTCGCTGACTGCATGCTTGATGTCGCACCATAGATGGGCTTCCGCAGGAATAGCCCTTTGCAGCCGGCGGGCTGCCTTGTGATATGCCCCTTCACGGCCCAGCGGATACCAGGAGATTTCGGTGTCGTCGACGGTGAACGGTGGCAGCACGTGAAGTAAGTGCAACTGTGATTGATACTCCTGCGCAAACGATAACGCGTAGTTGAGCGCTAACTCCGCGTAATCAGAAAAATCGTAAGCCACCAGCACGCGTCTGAGGTCGATTTTTGAATCGGTACCCGTCACCCAATCTCGTTCGTCGCTGTGCATCACCAGAACAGGGCAGGGAGCATTGCGCGAAACCGATTCGGTGGTCGAACCCAACAACGCCGCGCGACGGGGCCGGCGCCGGGAACGCATTACGATTAGGTCCACGCGATGTATTGCGGCTTCACGAACAATCGTCTCGCCGACGTCATCGGAACTCGCAACCAAACTCGTCCAGTGAAGTCCGCTGAGATCGGCACCGGAATAACGTTCCAGCGCCGTTTTGATCGACTGCGCCTCGGAATCGTAGATATCCGTGTTCGTAGTGGGTTCAGCGGTGTGGCAGTGCAGCAGGAACAGCTTGGCGTTGTACGCGCGCGCCAGCGCGATCGCATACCGCATAGCCTCATCGGAGTCGGCGGATAAATCAGTCGGACAAAGAATGGATTCGATCTTCATGAATGTTTCAGGATCGAAGACCCTGCCTCCACAGGCGTCGATTGCAACCGATGTTCCCAACGTATTCCTGCGGGTTTGGTGTTTTCGTAGCGCGCAATTGCGAATAATCACCTAGGCGTTAGGCTATTTTTCGCAATCACAATCGGCTCGCGTTTGCCACTTATCGTAAGCTTGTCGCTGCGCAACGCTTCACCCACGAGAGTTGCGCTTGTCGTAGCCCTCCATCACTGTCGGGCTACTGCCCCGGCGCAGACGGCGCATCCATACTTCCGATCTACCAATGTACCTTTGGGACTCTTGACGCCGGCGCGAGGCGACCTGGGATGGGGCAGTAGCCCGACAGTCATGGAGGGCTACGTTGCCACTCAACCTTAAGCGTTTCGCTGCGCAAACCTTCACCCGCGAGAGTTGGGCTACTGCCCTGGCGTAGACCGCGCGCACTGGAGCGCAAGCGTCTCGCTTGCAATCTCACGGCTTGATCGCGACTTTCAACACTCCGTCGCCACGTTCTCCAAACAGCTCATACGCCTCTGAGATTTTCTCAAGGGGAAAGGTATGCGTGAGTAGCGGTGTGAGATCCACTCGTCCGTGCCTGACCACGTCCATCAGCCGTCGCATTCGCTCCTTGCCTCCGGGACAGAGAGTGGTCACCAGCCGGTAATCGCCGATGCCTGCGGCGAACGCTTCGTAAGGTATTTGCAGCTTGCCAGAGTAAACGCCAAGGCTAGAGAGTGTGCCGCCCGGCCGCAAACTCCGCATCGCACTTTCAAACGTCTGTTGGGTGCCGAGAGCCTCAATTGCCACATCAGCGCCACCGTCAGTCAGTCGCTTCACTTCCTGCACAACATCCACAGCGCGATAGTCGAGCACGATGTCAGCACCCATCCGCTTCGCCATTTGTAACCGGGTATCATCGCCGTCAATGCCGATGATCAACGACGCGCCCATTAACCTGGCGCCGGCGGTCGCACACAGGCCAATCGGACCTTGGGCGAAGATCACGACCGAATCACCAATGCGCACCGCGCCCGACTCGGCGCCACTGAAACCAGTGGAAGCGATGTCAGCCAGCAACACGACCTGCTCGTCAGTTAACTCCGCCGGAATCTTCGCGAGGTTCGCCTGCGCATGCGGAACCAACAGATATTCAGCTTGCGCTCCGTTGATGGTGTTGCCGAAGCGCCAGCCACCGAGCGCTTCATATCCTTCACCATGGCCGCACTGCGAAAGCTGATTTGAGAGGCAGGCGCGGCATTGTCCGCATGGCGTGATCGCACCCACCAAAACGCGGTCGCCGATTGTGTAGCCAGTGACCCCGGGCCCCAGCTCTTCAATCACGCCGACCGGTTCGTGGCCGATGATGAGGCCGGGCTTAACTGGATACTCGCCGCGCAGAATATGTAGATCCGTTCCACAAATTGTCGTTAATGTAATCCGGATTAACGCTTCGCCGACGCCGGCCTGAGGACGTTCAACTTCCTCGACACGGATGTCGTTCGTTCCGTGAAAGACGTTTGCTTTCATCTTTTGCATAACTACTCATCCCTTCGCCCCACACACTGGCGGCCTATCTGACTACTTCAACAGAACAATGTGCGCGACCAACAACGGAAGCGGCGACGCTGCCCATCACAAAACGTTCCAACCGATTACTTGTTCC
>JBKPNP010000326.1:0-1893 GCA_046732775.1 Acidobacteriota bacterium | reverse complement strand
CGACGTAGACAAGCTTGCTTCCGGATAGGTTGCTAAAGTCCTCCGACTCCTGCCACACCGCATACGCTTTGCCGTTGTGTTCGATGGCGCGAACGCGTCCAGTCAATTCATCCGGTCCGGCTTCAACACCGACTACCAGTTCGAGATCGTCACTCGTGGCGGCAACGATCGGCGGTCTTCGCGCGGTGATGGAAAACCCGGGCATGCCAGTTCCCTTCCCGGCGTCTTCAGCGGCGATCAGTTCGGCGTGATAAGCGAAGGCGTCAACTGAAGTTTTGCCGGCTGGAATTGCAGTGGTCTGCGCGACCACAAATACCGGCGCCACTTCGCCGCTGCCGCGTCCGACGGTGACACGCGTGCCACGAGGAATTTCGACTGGCTTGTCTGACGGTTTCGCGAGGTTGAATCGCAGCTTCACGCTAGCCGCTACCGGTGGGCCCAGTTTCACACCAAGCAATCGCAGGAACTCGACGTACGCTTTTTCGGGCAAGCGATTCAGACGGTAAATCATCGTCTCCGTCAGGTGCGCAAATAGTTCCAGCAGCACGATGCCGGGATCGCCAGGGGTCAAGTCGGTCCACTGTGGACACTCGGCGACGATGATGCGCTTCGCTTCGTCCAGCAGTTGCTGGAAATCGCGATCGTCGAGATTTGGCGGCTTCAACGTCATGCGTTTGCATCTCCACCGAGCTCGATGGAAAACGATAGCTCTTCGGTGATCTGTGTTCGTCGCAAGCGATACGAAAGTGAAATGTCGAGACGGTCGGGCGCGTCGGGATCGGGTTCGGCATCAATACGAACCACTTGCGCGCGGGGCTCCCAGCGATCCAGCGCTTGCCGGACGTAGTGGATGGCGAGGCCCGAGGTGGTGTTGTCGTTCGGAGAAAACACGAGCCGATGCAACTCGCACCCGTAGTCCGGCCGCATCACTCGTTCGCCCGGGATCGTTGAAAGCAGCAACAGAATGGCTTGGCGCACGGAGGCGTGGTCATCGACCATCGCGATCCCTCCGGTTGAGGAAATTCCGAAACCCGCAGGTGGGTCGGTTATTTCCACGATCTCGGTGGATTCCTGTGGCGGCGATTTCACGAACGGATAAAGAAATCGCCAGGCGTTGTATCGGGGAGAGTTCACGCGGCTCCTTCAACGAACGGCTGTCCAGCATTAACCACTACGTACTTGAAAAGACCCGGCGGTATACCGTCAGTAAATCCAGTAATCGGATCGAGACAAACGCGCTTGCCATCGACACGAAGAAAACCGGAGTAACCCGTCTGGACCGGCAGAGTGGTCAGGCACGGTTTGTTTGTGCCGGCACTATTTGGACAACCCTTGATCGTGCGGCCTTCGGGATCGATCTCCACCAGTACGCGCCGCGTATTGACCGTCAGCCAATTCTGAGAAGGTACGTTTTGCACAAAACCACCCGGATGCTTGCAAGTAATGACCGCGTCTTCAGTAACGAAAAACATCGTGATTCAGCAGACAGGATGTCTGCGCTCCCAATCCACGTGTGTGGCCGCCCGCGTATTAAGTAACGAAAACATTTCACTCGTTTCGTACATTTCAACCCTGCTGGAAGTCGACCTTGTTTGCCTTGATGACGAGGTTGCGGCCGGGCGCCTCGATCTGTAGGTCGCGTTGCGAGTGCACGGTGACTTTCTCAGGCGTCATCTCAAAGAAGCTGCCGTCACTATTTTCCAGCCTGACTATCTGCTTGGCATCGTCGAGCCGCACGCGTTGACCGCCCGGGGTGCGCAGTGTGTAGCGCTTGACGGCAGTGTCCTCGACGCCCCAATCCCATTCGTCTTTGTTCCACATGCCATACAAGCCACCGAGCACGACGCCATTCGCCGGATCGCCGTTCGGCAGCAGCACTAGAACGGTGTCGTC
>JBKPNP010000325.1:0-1857 GCA_046732775.1 Acidobacteriota bacterium | reverse complement strand
CGCTCAGAAGTAAAGCTAAGCTCGCCGTAAACGGGATGATCATAAGTACCAATCGGCATAGCATGCAGCCAAGTCAAATCTTTATCGGATAGCTCGACTCCACGTATGTCGATAAAATACGAAAGATTCGCCAACGAAAATCCTCCCTTCTTTTGAGTGTAGAGTGTACCTGGCCAAATGTCCAGCGACCCCCTCCCTAGGTCGAGTCGATTACCAGCGGACCATAGCGGTACGTGAGCGGGTGTCCGTTAAGTGTCACAACGACCTTGTAGTAATAAATTCCTGGAGTATTCGTCACAGCATTCGTCAGTTGAATGACGGCGACTGGATCTGTCGCAGGATTCTGGATTGTTCCAACGATAGTTGTTCCAGAAGCATCAGTTGCTTTTTTGTTTGCTTTCGAAATCCAGCTAACAGACGCGCCCGTCATATCATCGATACGAAATTTGCCACCCTCGATAAGCGTGCGTAGCTCGAACTCTAGCGCCGGCTCATCCTTCTCAGGAATAGGTAACATGGCTTCCATCTAGACCTCCGCGAAATTCGCAGCCGCAGCTAACATCTCGTGCTCTAGCACATAGCTTGTATACCGCTTCTGATAACTTGCACTGATCTTCTTGCTCGTATGGCCAACGTACCGCTTCTGGTATCTTGCGCTTACCTTGTATTTGAGGTGCGTAGCAATAAGGCTTAGGTGGGCACCTTCGACAATTACTTCGATAACGACAACGCCGAATGTCTCGCGAGAAGCAATACTACGAACCGTAACCGTAACAGGGCCGGGAATAGCAGCAGCATTACCAGCGCACTCCGCCGAGGAAATTCCAGCAGCCGTAATGGCCCGTGCAACAACTCCTGAGCCCACAGCTTGAGGACTGGGTATCCCTGCAACCGAAATAGCTTGATCAGGGGCGGCGAGCCATACGATTGCACCAAATTCAACGGTAGGCATCTAGGGCGCACCCACCAGTCGAAGCTCGACCCCGGCACCTGTGGCGTCAGTTAAATCGGCAGGGTCCATCGCCACTTCAATTAGTTGTCCAGAAGTTGAGGTAACTGACGTGGAAGTGAGCTGCCGTCGAAAGACGCCAGATTCCCAAAGCTCAACAACAATCGTCGGATTTGCACCGGCATTGGCAGTTCGGCGAACGTACGCTCTAAATGTCCTCGGGCCGCCAACGGCATTTGGCTGCTTGAATGGTGTAGTGAAACTTACGCGGAGATCGGTTGTGGAAGTTGGATCAACGGCAGTCAGGAATTCTGCGTCTGGGCTGCTCGGATTGTCTCTAATGGCAGTAACTAATCCTGCCAAGTTTGCGCTCGCCAAGATAGCTTCTGGCACGCCCTCGGGGATCAGCGCCGAATCACCAAAGCGCTGCGCTGTCTGAATACTTGCCGCCGTAATCGTGAGGCCCAAGCTGACGAACGGTGTGCCAAATGCTTGCTGGGAGCTGATCCCAGAGATGGAGAGCGTGACTGCTCCCGGCGTAGCAACAGCATTACCCGAACGCTCAGCAGAAATTATCCCTGCGAAGGAAAGTGCTTGGCCAATTTGTGCTGTGCCAAGGCGCTGCTCACTAGCAATACCGGTTGTATTGACTGTTTGCGCAGCGGCAATCGCCGCAATGACAGTACCAAGCGCTTCGTTGGATGGAATGCCGGCTGGCGAAACCGTGGCTGTGCCAGGTGTGGCTGACGCAGCCCCGAAAACTTCAACCGATTGAATTCCAGCCGATGTTATTACTCGACCGACAAGAGTGGTTCCCGCAACTTGTGCCGAAGGAATACCTGCCGCTGTAACAGTTTGTGGTGCGCCAGCGATACTTGCTTGAACGTTGCCGACCTGGGCTCCGCTTG
>JBKPNP010000324.1:0-5706 GCA_046732775.1 Acidobacteriota bacterium | reverse complement strand
GTTTGCCGTCGCCTTCGTATCCTGAACCAGCGCGCCGTTTGCGGACGTCCGGCCTGGTCACAGTGGAAGTTGTAGTGGATGAAACAGGCAAGGTGATTTCAGCGGTTGCTACTGGCGGACCGATGAGTTTGAGAGACGTTGCGGTCCAGGCGGCACTCAAAGCGCGATTCTCTCCCACCAAACTCTCCGGCCAACCAGTGAAAGTCGCCGGGTTGATCAACTACAAATTTGCACTGGCACAATAACTCTCGCCGAAGTTGAAGCCCTCGCTACCCGATCCGAGGGCCTCAACTTCAATTTCCTCTCCCTACATCGTTACTCAGACAGGAGCTAAGTCTCATGGCATTGACCGGACACCTGAGCGACCTTTCGCTCTCCGAACTAATCGAATTCTTTTGTAACCAGCGCAAGACCGGACAGCTCAAGGTCCTCTATCCGCAGGGTCCCGGTTTCTTTCACTTGCAATCCGGATCGGTGGTCGACGCCCGCATCGGCGTCTTGCGCGGCATTGACGCGGTTTATTACGCGTTAACACTGCCGAATGCGAAGTTTGAATTTGGCGGCGAAGGTGAATCGACCGAACGTACGATCAATCAGCCCTGGACTCAGGTAGTGCTCGAAGGTCTGCGGCGTTTGGACGAAGGCATTGTTCCGTCTGACGCATTTCCTCCCGACTATCAGGATTCGAACAATGCTGCCGAGGAAAAGCAGCAGGATGTTTTCGTCGCTGACTCCAGCGCGCACGGGCCGTCATTCCTGTCGATGATGGGTTCCGATTCAGCCGGTAAACGAAAATTTGTTATAGCCGGCGCCGTTGCGGTAGTGGTGATTGCAAGCATCGCCGCCATCGGCGTACCCGCGGGTTGGTACTCGAAGGCCAAGGCGCCTGTTGTTCAACCAGCAATTGTTGCGGCGCAACCCGAAGTGCCTGCGCAAGTTTCTCAACCGGTTCCGGAATCTTCTCAGCCGAGCACGCAGTCTGAAGACGCGGCGCAGGCAGCGAAGCGCCAACGTGAAAAGGACAAAGAGAAGGACAAGGCCAAAGCTCGCGAGGAAAAAGCAGCGGCATTGCCGGCGCCTGACAACGCCCCTTCGAATGCGATTGTCGAGACGGGAAAACCCGGAGCTAAAAAGATTACTGTAACTGTTACTTACGACGAATCAGGTCGAGTAACTCAGGCATCGGGCGGTGATGCGGGCGCGATTCGAATCGCGAGGCAAAAACGATTTCCGGCAGGTAAAGCCGGTTCGGCCACTATCACAATCCCGGTCAACTAAAATCACAACGGCCTTAAGTTAATAGGGGAAAGGATGAGTCCAATGGAATCGTCCTTTCCCCGTCAGTTTTTTAGGTGATGAATTCTAGACCAAAGCCATGATTTCCTCGTCGTCGAGAACACATGACGCTTGCTTGGCGTGGTCGTAGATTCTGCTGACACGATCTTCATTGGCTTCGATGCCGCGTTTCTCCAGCCAGTAGATCACGTTTGACTTCCCACTCATCGGTCCGACTTCAACTACCTGTTCCAAACCAAACTGCCCGGCCGGAACTCCGGAATAAACCAGATCGGCTAGTTCCCGATCGCCTTTGCGGTAACTCTTGATAACCGCCGCTGCGTGTACGCCCGTTGCAGTTCTGAATGCATCACGGCCGAAGACCGGGTAGTTCACCGGGATTGACCAATCACATGCAGTCGAAGCAACGGAGCAATACTCGCCCAGGCGCGAAAGATCGTTATCGATCCAGCCCATCAGTTTCAGATTGACCAGCAACTGATCCATCGGTGTATTGCCGACGCGTTCGCCGATTCCCAGTGCGGAGCCGTGGACCTGATCCGCGCCGCCCTGGATGGCGGCAATTGAATTGATGACCCCAAGCCCGCGATCCTGGTGTCCGTGCCAATCGAGGCGAATGTTTCCGCCCTGTTCATCAATAATGTTCTTGACGAATTTAACTACCGCGCGTGCACCATCAGGCGTTGAATGGCCGACGGTATCACAAACGCAAACGGCCTTAGCGCCACACCTGATCGCCGTCGTGTAAAGGGCACGAATCGTTTCGGGATTGGCGCGGGTTGTATCTTCAGTCACGTACATCACCGGCACGCCCTCGCCCACCGCGAATGACACGGCCTCTTCAGTCAACTTCAAAAGTTTCTCGAGCGTCCAGTCTTCCGCAAAAAATCGAATTGCAGACGAGCCGATGAAGGTGCAGGCTTCGATGGGAATGCCGGCCCGCTGAGAAATCTCGACGATGGGAATGATGTCGTTGCGGTGCGTGCGCGCCGCGCAGTTTGGACGAATCCTCAACTTCTTGTCAGCGATCTCTCGCGCCATTAGTTCGACGCCGGCTGCGTGTGTCCCACCGGCGCCGGGCAGTCCGATGTCTGCGGTATCGATGCCAAGGGCATCCATCAAGTGCAGCAGCTCGATCTTTTGTTCGACCGGGGGCTCGCTAACGGAAGGAGACTGCAGTCCATCGCGCAAGGTTTCATCGTCAAAACCAATGTGGCGATTAGGGGCTGTTAACGCCGGATCGATCGTGTTCCAGTCGTAAACTAATTCAGCAAGAGACACCGAAAACCTCCGCAGGCGAATCCGTTATTGAACAAAAAATCCTTCTAAGCTGCAGCGAGCAGTTTGTGCTGGAGAGAAATTCGATTACAGCAATCGCCGCTCATTTATGTCAAGCGAGGCATTTCGTTGGCGCTGACATGCTCTGTGCATCCTCTGTGTTCTCTGTGACTCGGTGGTTGGCGTGGTCTGACGTTCATTACCAAAGAGGCACCGAGGATCACGGAGATTGCACAGAGAAAAACGAGATTCTACTTCATTTCGGCTAATGCTTTTGACGACAAGCGCCGGTCTGTTATAGCCTCTGACCCGTTTTTACGAACAGACTCCGGTCGATACCGCCACTTTGAAATCCCAAGCTCCGGCTCAAACCAAGACTATCGCGCTGGGATCCGACCGCGCAGCAAAAATCATGGCCGTGCGTGCCAGCATCGCGCGTGTCGCCGCTCTCGATTCGTCATGGGTCGGCGCAACCGTACTCGCACGGCCTGTGGAAACGACAGTGCCGGCAATGCCGATGAACGATTGGGAGTTGATGCAGGGGGCGCGTGAACGCGCCCTGGCAGTTCGCGATCAGCTGCGATCAACGCGCCGCGAAGCGGATGTTTACGTGGGACTCGAGGGAGGGTTTCACTCCATCTCGATTGAAGGTGAATGGCACACGTTTCTGCGCGGCTGGGCTTATGCCACGGACGGCAAAGAAGGTGCATTCGGGGGCACGCCTTCAATCAGTGTTCCCGCGAACCTGGCGAAGAAAGTAATCGAAGGACGTCGTGAACTGGGTCTGGTGATTGACGAAGTGGCCGGCATTCAGGACGTTCGCAGCCGGCAGGGTGCTTGGGGTATTTTGTCACGCGATCTGGTTACGCGCTCGATGAGTTTTGAAGTGGCGCTGGTGGCGGCCTTCGCGCCTTTCTACAATCGCGAGATGTACGCGCAGGCATGATAAATATTGAAAGGGAAAGTCCGTCGAATCGTCCGACAAACTTTAGTTTGTCGTTTCGCGACGACAAGCTGAAGCTTGTCGGACACTGTCAGACATGGAAGAACTAATTGCACAAGTAAATGATGGCGAACCGACGCACCACACGCGTCCGAACGTTGGTTGGATTGAAGTGATCGCGGGTTCGATGTTTTCGGGCAAGTCGGAAGAATTGATTCGCCGTTTGCGCCGCGCGAAGATCGCGCGCCAAAAGGTGCAGGTATTCAAACCCGAGATCGATTCGCGGTTTTCACAAAACCACATCGTCTCGCATTCGGAAATGCGCCACGAGTCTGCGAACAGTCGCAGCGCGGCCGAAGTGCTGGCCAAGGTTGAACCGGATACCGAAGTGATCGGAATTGACGAAGGGCAGTTCTTCGACAACGGATTGGTTGATGTGGCGACACAACTCGCCGGGCGTGGCGTGCGCGTAATCATTGCGGGTCTCGATCAGGACTACACCGGCAAGCCCTGGGAGCCGATGCCGCAACTGCTGGCAATTGCAGAATATATAACGAAGACTCACGCGATCTGCATGAAGTGTGGTCAACCTGCAAACTACACGCAAAGGACTATTGATTCTGAAGAGCGCGTCGCCGTCGGCGGTGGAGATATGTACGAAGCTCGCTGCCGCAAATGTTTCGTGCCTCATACGGACGCGCCGACAGTGCATCCAGATTGAAGTTGAACTCGTTAACCGAGCGGTATGACCGGCGAGGTGTGAGTCGAGGCTCGTCGGCCACCCGTCATGCTTGCATTTCACTGGGGTGAGAACTTCGTCAAGCATTTGCTTAAACGGAAATCGGGGTGAGACCCGTCTAAGCCATCGTCCACTCTTAATGATTTTTGCCCTCAAAACGTTTCCAAGGCAGTGAGCGCGTCAGGGCCTGGTATCGCGTTGACACCAATTGGTGTCCGACTTACTCTTCGCTTGCTCGTCGTTTGTTGTTAGATCCCTTTCGAAAGCTCAAGTTTTCATTCGCTCGCTCACGCGGAGTCGATTTCTGGCGCAATATTTCTTTTCGTGTCGCCATGAACGATGGCTGGAAGGCTTTCCCGATGAACAAAGACTGGGAATTGACTCAAGAGCAATTCAATCGCTTGCTGGCGTGGCTGAACCCGGATCTGGAAACAGCCGGCCGTACATATGCGTTGATTCAACTTCGGCTGGTCAGATTTTTTGCCACGCGCGGCCACGTAGACGCTGAAAACTTAGCGGACCGCTGCATCGATATCACTATTCGGAAACTTGACGGTCTCTCAGAGTATGTGGGCGACCGCACGCTCTATTTTTTGGGCGTGGCCAGATACGTTCTGCTCGAAAAGGGAAGAGAAGCCTCACGACCAATACCAGTTCCGGAGCCGCCTCCGATTCCGGATTCGGACCGGGAAGAGTGTTTGGAGCGCTGTCTCACCGAATTGTCTGAAGATGACCGTGTTCTAGTGATCGACTATGAAGAAGGCGAAAAGTCGCTGAGAATTCGGAAGCGGCGGCAGCTTGCGAAAGATCTCGATATCACCATGAACGCACTGCGGATCAAGATCCACCGCCTACATCGGGAGTTAGAAGAGTGCATCCTGCGATGTTTAGAAGAGCTTCCAGCCCACTGAAACGCTTCGCCGTACACCGTCATTAGAAATGGGAGTGTTTTAAGATTTAAGGGGCGTGTAATGTCACAAAACGGTAATGATCAGAGTATGTTCCGGCAATATTTACTGGGGCAGATATCAGGCGAGGAGCGCGATCGGTTTGAAGAGAAGCTGTTTTCTGATGACGAATTTTGCGAGGAGCTTCTGGCAGCGGAAGCTGAGCTGATTGAAGCAGCTATTGGAGGGGAACTTACGGCTGCTGAAGCAGACCAATTCGAAAAGCAGTTTCTTATAACCGCTGAGCGCAAAGAGACACTGCGCTTCAGACGCGCACTTCAACGCGTCGCGAAAAAGAAGAAACTGGGAAAAGACATCCGCGACAAATCAGCCTGGAATTTGCAGAGGTGGATCCCGCAGGTGGCAGTCTCCCTAGTCGCTTTGGTTATTATCGGCGGGATCGTGTGGACGTTATTGCCGCGGACTGTTGGCGAGCGCACATTGGTCGCTGCTGCGAACGAGCGCGCCAGCGGCCGCGTCGCCGAAACTCTCACGCTACCGGT
>JBKPNP010000323.1:0-1095 GCA_046732775.1 Acidobacteriota bacterium | reverse complement strand
AGGCACGGAACAACGCGTAATCGTCGAGCCACGCGACGTGTTGCCGGCAGAATTCATCAAACCGCAATCTGAGTTCAGGACTTGCGCCGCGAGTAAACTCGTCAAAGGCAACGCGCAGCAAAGACTCCTTGTATTCATGCACCGCCGCGAAATCGACGCGACCCTCGGGAAATTCGGGAGGGTCGCGCAAACGATCTTTCGCGATCAGTCGTTGCTCAAGTAATAACTCGGGGCTTATGAACAGCGTGTTCCCGGCAAAAGCCGAGTAGCAGGCATAGGGTGAATCGCCATAACCGGTGGGCCCGAGCGGCAACATTTGCCAAAGGGACTGGCCCGAAGCCTGAAGAAAATCAGCGAAGGCGTAAGCTTCAGGCCCGAGATCGCCGATCCCGAAACGCCCGGGCAACGACGTTGGATGAAGCAACACACCACTCGCTCTGGGAAAGTTCATTTCAGTTTCGTCACCTATCGAGTACCCAGCACGATCGCCGTTTGCGCGGGAACAGTAAAAGTAGCGCTTGTCTTTTCGACTCTTACTCCTGACGGACGGCCGAGCAACACCCGCAACGCGTTAACGCGCAGACCGGCAAGCGGAATCGTAATCTTCTTTTCCCTCGTCTCGCGATTGAAGACGACGATCACAGTCTCTCCGGCGGCCCGACGCGCAAACGCGTACGCGTCATTATCACTGAACAGACTAACCAACTCTCCCTGGCGCAGCGCTGGATGTTGCGCGCGAAGTTGTAGCCAAGAGCGCGTCCAGTCAAACATTTCCCGTTGCGCGGGCGTGCGACCTGCCGCAGTGAAGGCATTCCGCCGGTCGCCGCGAAAGCCGCCGGGAAAGTCTCGCCGGTTATCAGGGTCAGCCTTGCCTTCCATGGCGATCTCCTCACCGTAATAAAGCTGCGGCGTGCCGCGCACAGAGAGCGTGAAGGCGATGTGCATCTTTGCACCTGTCAACGTGGCACCCTCGAGCGACATGAAACGCGCGGTGTCGTGATTGTTCGCAAATGGAGTTAGTTTCAAAGCGTTTGGATATAGAGAGTCGTGCTTCAGTTGATCGGCCAACGCACTCATTGGCGCCTTATTTGTGAA
>JBKPNP010000322.1:0-5016 GCA_046732775.1 Acidobacteriota bacterium | reverse complement strand
TTCGACTCGCTTTCCGCCGTACTGATCCTCCTGATCGCTTTTGAACTATTTTCTGCGCCGACCGCAACCATCGGTGCGCTATTCGCTGCCTGCGCACCTCAGTTCACCTGGAATTGTCTAACGTTGTTGCCTGACTCGCTGGCAACATTCCCGATCTTGGTCGCCATATTTCTTCTCGTTCGCTCGAGTAAACGCAGCCCGACTAACCGCGAGGTTTTGCTGTCGTGTGTCGCCGCGGGCGCGTTGATCAGTCTCTCGTGCTGGTTGCGGGCAAACGCTTTATTGCTTCCCTTATTTCTGCTTCTGCTTTTTCCCCTGCTTCGCAAACGCGATGAACGATTAAAACCTGCGCTGGTATTTGTCGCGGGCGCACTTTTGTTTATCGCGCCGCTCACAATCCGCAACGCGATCGTGTTTCGCAAGTTTATTCCAGTGTCGCTGGGCGCAGGGCAAACGCTGCTTGAAGGACTGGCGGACTACGACCGCGACGGCTCGCTCGGTTTACAGCAAACGGATGTAGCGCTCGTGCAAGCGGAGGCCGCGGCCTATAACCGTCCGGATTACGCCCCGTCGCTATTCAAGCCTGACGGCATCGAGCGCGACCGCGCTCGCGTGAAGCACGGCGTGCGGATAATCGCCTCGCATCCTGTTTGGTTCGCCGGTGTGATGCTTCAGCGCGCGGCGTCGATGTTGCGGCTCGAGCGTACCCCGTTGAGGCTTGAGCCAACGGGCGGTTCCAGCTCGTGGCAATTTATCCAGTGGCCGTTGCGCATGCTGCAGAAGTTATTTGTGACGGCCATCTTTTTACCTCTGCTGCTGTTGGGTATGGGGATTCTTGTTTACGAGAAACGATACAAAACGCTGGCAGTAATGCTGGTTGTGCCCGGCTACTATTTCTGCACGCAATCAGCTTTACACACTGAATACCGTTACGTGCTCGTAATCCACTATTTTCTTTTCCTGCTGGCCGCTGCCGGTGTGCACCGGCTGGCAATGAAGCTCAATACTTTTGGAGCGCGCTGACCTGTCACCGCTGCTTTTTCGCGGCCGCCTGGCGCCGCGTCTTGCCTGCGCCCATTCAGCGCTCACCAGGATCAATCCCCAGTAACTTCTTGATCGCCAGTAAGTTCTCTTCCGCTTCACGACGAAACCGCGCCGCCCACGGGTTTGGATCCTCAAAGCTCGGGTACAAAAGCACCGCTTGCAACTGCGCCACTAACTGATCGACATCCCCAAAATCGTAGAGCAACATGCCGCGCGTTTCCCCGGTACGTGTTGCGACCACAGGCGTGCCGCACCAGAGCGATTCAACTCGTGAAATGCCATAACTCTCAACTTGAACGCCGCGGCAAAAAACGTCGCTGCGTTTAAGAATTTCATAGATTTCGTGGTTTGGAATTTCTTCGACGACCGTGATCCAATCGCGCTCCCATAACACTTGCTCACGGTAATCCTCGTCGAGCGCGAAACCACCGTCGATGAGCAGCAGTCCAATATCCTTCCCAGTGCGCCGTCGAAGTTCCTCAACCGCTTCCGCAATTTGCTGGAACCCATAGGCGGGCACAAAAACTCCAATCGAACAAACAAGCTTTTGCCGGCCGAAGTATTCATCAAGCTGCGACTCTGTTTTAGGCGATAAAGGCACATTAACTTCACTCGCCGGGATTGGAACCAGGCACGGCACCACGGTGATTGGCTGAGCTGTTTTGAATTCCTGCTGTAGCCACTGCTTTAAATCCTGACTGACAACCACGAATTGATCGACTGCTCTGAGTGCGCGATGAAAAAGCCAGCGTTGACGCCGGCCGAAGTTTGCATAACGTATCGGCAGTGAACCGTCGAGCACGTTCTTGTACCACTCAAACCGGAACATTCGTTTCGCGATCAACCAGATCGGAAGCAGTAAGGCGTTGGGGTATTCGAAATGGAAGTGGGAAGTATCAAGAATGCGTGAGCGGTAACCTTCGGCGACCAGTGCGCTCAGCGTACCGAGCCGGCGATGTGCGACATAGCGAAAGCCGGCTCCGGTCGCCTTCCCTTTGTAATGCCAGACGCGAATATCAGCGCCGCGCAGGTGAGCCACGAGAGCTTTCAAATAGATTGACACGCCACCGTAAGGCGGTGGCAGTGGCCCAAAGAGTATAATTCGCTTGCTCATCGGTGGTCTGGGGAAGTCGTAGTTGACGAAGCCAAAGACTGTAAAGTAACCAAAAAATGATAGCAACTGAGCTGTTGGAAGCGGATAAGGAATCCCAGTCGGAACGCGACACGGTCTCTGTGGTTGTCCCCTCACACAACCACGCGCGCTTCATTGAGGCCACGCTGCGATCGATCATGGCGCAAAGATTCACCCCGGCGGAACTCATCGTCATCGACGACGGCTCAACTGACCACTCAGCGCGGCTAATCGAGCGCACTTTGCAAGATTGTCGCTTCCCGGCCGAGTTAATCGCGCGCGGCAATCGGGGTTTGTGCGCCACGCTCAACGAAGGCCTGGACCGAAGCACAGGCAAATACTTCGCGTACCTTGGCTCCGACGACTTGTGGCTCCCGGAGTTTCTCAGCGCCAGGGTTCAGTTACTTAATTCACGACCTACGGCCGTCCTCGCTTACGGGCACGCGCACCTCATCGACGAAGACAATAACGTCGTTGACAGCACTGCCGAGTGGGCAACCTATGCCGACGGCGACGCGCGAAACATGCTTTTGCAAACCACGGCGCCGATGAGCCCGACTGTCGTCTACCGCCGCGCCGCTTTGCAAAACGAACGTTGGAAGGAATCACTGAAACTGGAAGACTACGATTTGTATTTACGTTTAAGTGAGGTGGGCGATTTTGCTTTCGATCCGCGCGTGCTGTCCGCGTGGCGGCGTCATGGCTCGAATGTCAGCTCGGATCAAGCGATGATGCTCGACGAGCAACTGCAGGCGCAGCGCGCGGCGGCCCAGAGGTTTGGTTTAAGTGAACGACAGATCCAAAAGCTGCAAAGAACTACGCGCTTCAACCGCGCCGAAGATTTTCTTAGGCTGGGACAAAAATCAGAAGCGCTTGGCTTAATGGTTAAAAACTGGCGCGGCGCCCGTTCACCGTCGGCTGTTGCTCGCATGTTTGCGCGCATGCTGTTGCCAAACAGTTTGATGCGCAGCCGTGCGCGACTACGGCAGCAACGTGCCCGCGCGAAATACGGAAGGCTGTAACGGAAGGCAGCAAGTTCACTTCCTTGACGGCGCTCTTTCGCGCTCTTTAGACTGAGCGATTACTAACCAGGCTGGCCACAGACCGCATTGAGGTGCGAGTTAACATAAATCTTGATGGATTTACCCAACAGCAACGACCGTGTGCAATCCGATCCGCTCCAGCCAGTTTCCCGAATCCTTGCGATAGATTCTCATTCCGATGTGCCGCGACATTCCTTGATCCGGTCAGAAGAAGTCGGCGTTGAACTGAATCTGCCGGAGCTCTGGCAATATCGCGAGTTGCTCTACTTCCTCACCTTGCGCGATATCAAAGTCCGTTACAAACAAACGCTCATGGGGCTGGCCTGGGTGATCATTCAACCATTGGCCACGATGTTGATTTTTACACTCGTGTTCAATCGTTTCGTCCGGCTCGACGCCGGTCCGCTGCCTTATCCATTGTTTGCGCTTTCGGGTTTACTCCTGTGGCTGTTCTTTTCGAGCGCTGTTTCAAACAGCACGAACAGCCTGATCAGCAATGCCAACCTGATAACTAAAGTCTATTTTCCGCGCATGTTCATTCCGGCTGCGGCCGTCGGGGCAGGTCTGGTCGATCTCGCCGTCGCTTTCCTGTTGCTCATCGCTCTTGTTTTTTATTACGGCGTGGCCTTAACACCGAGCCTGCTTTTGCTGCCGCTGTTCATTTTCCTGATGACGCTGCTGGCGCTTGGCGTCAGTCTGTTTTCAGCAGCGGTAACGGTGAAATATCGCGATTTGCGTCACGCGCTGCCTTTTATCATTCAACTTTGGATGTTTGCATCGCCGGTTATTTATCCGGCGGCCGTCGTGCCGCCAAGATGGCGTTGGCTGTTAACCGTCAATCCGGTTGCAGGGATTATCGAAGGCTTTCGCGCGGCTTTGACAGGTCAACCCTTCAATTGGTTTCAGCTAACAATTTCGTCAGTCATCACTGTCGTCCTGCTGCTTTTTTCCGTTTATGTTTTCCGCCGCTTTGAAGACACGTTTGCCGATGTGGTTTAAACGATGACCCCTGCTATAAAGATCTCGAGCGTCAGCAAACGCTACCGCATCGGTGGACTTCATCCGGGCTACATGACGTTTCGCGAAATGCTTGGCGGCGTTCTCAGCGCGCCATTCCGCAAACTGAGAAATGGCGACGCCAGGCAAACCCTGTGGGCGTTGACCGACGTAAACCTGCAGATCGAACAGGGCGAGCTCGTCGGCATCATTGGCCACAACGGAGCGGGAAAGTCGACGCTGCTGAAAATCCTCTCGCGCGTAACAAAACCAACGACCGGACAAGTCGAACTCTTCGGACGCATTGGCAGTCTGCTCGAGGTCGGCACCGGATTTCACCCGGACCTCACCGGACGCGAAAACATTTTTTTGAGTGGCGCGATTTTGGGAATGCGACGCGCCGAAATCGAACGCAAGTTTGACGAGATAGTCGCGTTTTCTGAGCTCCAAAAATTCATTGAGACGTCTGTTAAGTGGTACTCATCGGGCATGTATGTTCGCCTCGCGTTTTCCGTGGCCGCCCACCTCGAGCCCGAGATTTTGATGATGGACGAGGTATTGGCGGTGGGCGACGCGGCGTTTCAGCAGAAGTGCCTGGACAAGATGCACGACATTCGTCAACAGGGCCGCACGATCCTTTTTGTGTCACACGACATGGCGGCCATCACGCGTCTGTGCAAACGCGTGGTGCTGCTGGAGTCGGGGAAAATTGTTGCCGACGGAGCGCCTGGCGAAATTGTCAACCACTATCTGAATTCGCGTTTGAAGACCGGAGCTTCGCGTGAGTGGAACAACACTGAA
>JBKPNP010000321.1:0-10975 GCA_046732775.1 Acidobacteriota bacterium | reverse complement strand
AAGAAAATTACAGCGGTTGGGTTTTGTATCTGCCTTCAAGCGGTCGTGATGCGTCGGTCCGAATCGAATGGCAGAAACCGCAGCATGAGATTCTTGCAGTTTCAAAAGGACAGTACACGCTGTTCCGCCCACGCCTGAATCAGGCAATTGTTGGCAAGTCGGGTTCGGTGAAAGGCAAAGCCGGCGCAGGCGGTATCCTGGATATGATGTACATGTCCAAGCAGCAACTCGAGGCGAAGTTTCAACCGCTTCAGGACGTTCGCGAGGAAACTCTGTGGGGCGGCGTAAGCACGATCCACCTGACCTTAGTGCCGAAGGGAAACGCCAGCTACAAATACGCCGAGATTTGGGTTGATTCCAACGGCATGCCGGTGCAGACGAAGATTGTCGAGAAGAATGGCGACGCCACTACCATGCGCTTGAGCGGCATGGAGCGAAACCTCAGGATCTCGTCCGATGAGTTCAGTGTGAAGCTGGATTCCAATGTGAAGATCGTTAAGGGTTAATCGTCGGCACACTAAAGCAGGGTTAGGGCTCTGAGACTGTCATCAGAGCCCTTTTCATTTGGCGAAGGAAACAGTGGGCCAGTTGCGTTTAGACGTCTCTATAGCTATCCTTCCAGATCATTTTTAGGCCAGCGTTCAGTCAGTCAGTTCCAAGTGTTCCGTAATGCGTAAAACGAAATTTGTTCAACAAAAGATCCGGCAGTTCAGCTTTATCGGACGGGCGTTAGTCTCGACGCGGCATCCGGTTCTGGCTCACTTGATTCCGATGCGCCGCTGCAATCTGGCGTGTGGTTATTGCAACGAGTATGACCATACTTCCTCGCCAGTTCCGATCGAAGTCATTAAACGCCGCATCGATAAACTCGCTTCACTCGGCACCTCGATCATAACGATCTCAGGTGGCGAGCCGATGATGCATCCGGAACTTGACGACATCATTCATCACATACGCAATCATGGAATGATCGCGGGCCTGATCTCTAACGGTTATTATTTCACGCCGGATCGAATCAAACGTTTGAACAAGGCGGGACTCGATAACCTGCAAATCAGCATCGACAATGTCGAACCTGATGAAGTTTCGCGCAAGAGCCTGCGCGTACTGGACAAGAAGCTTCGTTATCTGTCTGAACACGCCGACTTCCACGTCAACATCAATTCGGTTATCGGCGGCGGCATTAAGAATCCGGATGATGCACTTACGGTCGCGCGTCGTGCGGTTGAGTTAGGTTTCTCAACCACTGTTGGCGTTATCCATGATAGCGACGGCACCTTGAAGCCACTCTCGACCAAAGAGAAGGACATTTTTCAACAGGTTAAGAAACTCGGGAACAAAGACCACGCGCGTCTCAACTGGTTTCAGGACAGCATTGCCGAGGGCAAGCCTTATAACTGGCGCTGCCGTGCCGGCGCCCGCTATCTCTACATCTGTGAAGACGGATTAGTTCACTGGTGTTCGCAGCAGAAGGGTTATCCAGGCACGCCGCTCGAAGAATATTCGATGGTTGATTTCGATCGCGAATACAGCACGGAGAAATGGTGCGCGCCTACCTGCACGCTACAGTGTGTACATCAGGTCGGGATTCTCGATAACTGGCGTGATCCGCAAAAGGCGCCCGGCGCCGTCGTTCCGCAAAGCTCGCTTCAGGACACCATCCATGAAGTGCTCCGCGCCGAATAGCTCTGACTCAACGGCGAGGTTGGGTTACTTCGAGTCCACTCGCACTGTTAGTCCCGCCTGCAGTAAACACCGTAACTGAGCTCGATAGTCCTAGGCCGGAAAGTCTCCCCGCCATAATCACTATCATCTCGCCTTTCTCTACCGAACCGCTCTCGAGCAGGATTTTCTCACCCAGTTTCAGCATCTCTTCCGTCGTCTCTGCTTGAGGAATAATTAACGATTCCACTCCCCAAATCAGCGACAACTCGTTTCTCACAGCGGTTGAGTTTGTTAGCGCAATGATTCGCTGATCAGGACGTAAGGCCGACAATCTGCGGGCCATCAAGCCTGACTCTGTCAGCACTGCCGTAACCCGGGTACCCATTTCTTCAGACGCAAACGCAGCCGCTTCACAAAGCGCCCGACTCACGCGTCCCGACTGTTTTCCCGCCCATTTCGTTATCTTGTCTGTTTCAGGTTCCTTGCCTGACTCGGCTGATTCGATGATCCGACACATCGTTTCGACCGCCGGCACCGGATAGTCGCCACTGGCTGTTTCGTTCGAAAGCATTAACGCGTCAGTTCCATCCCAGACGGCGTTAGCGACGTCAGAAGCTTCGGCGCGCGTCGGGCGCGGGTTGTTTACCATTGACTGCAACATCTGTGTTGCCGTGATCACCATTTTTCCGGCGTTCAACGCTTTCTGAATAATCCGCTTTTGATAAACGGGAACTAACTCAACGCTGGTCTCCACGCCGAGGTCCCCGCGCGCAACCATTACCGCATCAGTCACGGCGATAATTTCGTCGAGGTGATCGATTGCTTCGGCCTTTTCAATCTTGGCCACGAGCGGCGCCCGCCCGCCGTATTCGCGGATCAGGTCCTTTGCACGTGAACAGTCTTCGGCGCGACGGACGAAGGACAGCGCGATGTAATCCACGTCCTGTGCGACCGCCCACTTCAAATCAGCGAGGTCCTTCTCGGTCAGCGAATCTATCGGTAGTGATACGCCGGGAAGGTTAATCCCTTTACGCTCGCCGAGGACGCCGCCATTGATTACCCGGCACACCACATCGGTCTTCGTCGTGCTTTCCACCTGCAGAGCGATGGCCCCATCGTCGAGCAGCAGACGCGTGCCGGGTTCTACGACATGCGCCAGATCAGGATAATTCGTGGCTACTCGCTGTTCATCGCCGACGATGTCCTGCGTTGTCAGCACAAACAGGGCGCCGGCCTCGAGCGTCACCGGTTGCGCGTTTTTCAGTTGGCGGGTACGAATCTTGGGACCGGATAAATCAACCAACACCGCCAGCGGACGCTTCAAGCTCTCGGCGGCCGCGCGCGCATTCTTGATGTCTTCCGCTTTCTCTTCCTGCGTGCCGTGCGACATGTTTATGCGCACGCCATTGGCGCCGGCTCGTATCAAGTCTTCTATCACCGCCCGATCTCGGGAAGCCGGCCCCAGGGTCGCCAGGATTTTCGCTTTTTTCATATCGTCTCGGAACTAGTTAATACAAACCGGGCAGAATGGCCGGGACTCGACGCGCGTACGCTTCAAACTGTTCGCCAAACGCGCCTCGCAATAATCTCTCTTCGCTGCGAACTCGAATCATCGTGCCAACAAAAAAGACCGCCAGCGCCACCAGCAGCGCGGGCCAATAACTGATCGCGAAGCCGGTCGCCAACAACATTCCCAGCATGCCTGTGTAAATTGGATGACGCACGTAAGCATACGGTCCCGCGGTGGCCAGTTGATGGCCCTCCACCAGTCTCGCTGTCAAACTCCACTCTTTGCCCAACGTCTTTAGTGCAACCGTCACCAACCACACCGAGCCGATGGCAGCAACCACCGCGATTACGCTGGCCACCAACGCCACTACAAAGGACGATACCGGAGGCGTAAACATCGGGCGATGCACCACCCACACAATCGCATATGACAACCCCTGCAACGCAACACCGAGCAGCGAGGCGGGTTCACGCTTTTGATCCGGGGGGCTGGGGGGCTTTTTTCGCAGCAGAAATGTTCCGGCAAACACAAACCAACATAACATCACGACTGCAAAAAGGAGAGTCGGGATAAAATCGAACGTGATCTGCATTATCGAAAGTTCTGAATTCGTTCTAGCGCGTTTAAGTCGCCAGACGTTCTTCGAGGCGCCGGCGGCGTCTGCCCATCATTCTTCCGTGCGTCATCATCACCAGCGGCGTCAGCATATACGCCATGCCGGCAAGTCCTGCTCGTCCGGCGCCGCCAATCAGAATGATCATTAACGACAAAACAGCGATGCCACAATTCAGCGCGCTTTCCACAATGCTTTCGCGCGTATCAAACTGCTCGAGTTCATTAAGATTCAATGCATCGCGCCGCCGGTAAGCATGGTAGAAGAGCAGCACGAACACGCCAAATACAGCCAGGTAGCCAAGGTTGAAAATGATCATGAGGCTCGACAGTTGATCAAAGTTTTCGATCATCGCAACCACGTTGCCGTTCGGCAGCCTTACTTCACCATGGCCTCCCGTAAAGCGGTCAATCAAAAACGAGAACAAAAATTTGAGCGGATAAACATAGAACAGAACCACGAAAAGCAGCGCCGCGTTCAGGATGACCGTAGCGGTGTCGCGCAGTCCGTAGCGTCTGAAGAATTTGTACTGAGTGAACCAAACAGCGAACAGGAGTACGAAGCTTATTAGAAACGCGCCAAACCCGTGCATCGTTTCTGCCAGCTCAGCAAATGTCTTAGGCACTTCGAGGGAAACAACCAACAAAGTGATTGCGAAAGCGAAGACTGCATCGCTGAGGCCTTCAATGCGCGACACTTCGTGGCCCCGCCAGCGGAAGTCGCGATCTGCACCGGTTTGGTTCTCAATCATTCGTTCTCTGATCATGTTGGTCCTCGCCTCTTGGGGAAATCGTTTTGCACCGGCCTTGTGAAAACGGCGGCTATTCTACACGCTCAAGCGATACGGCCCACAATTAACCGGCCGGCAACGCGCACGAGACGATCTTTACGATTCAACCTTTAGCCTTTACGATTCACACATGGATTTCCCCCAAACTGCACGGACTACCTTGAAGCGTCTCCCCAAACGCGGCGTCTACGATCGCGATCTGGTTTATAAAATTCTCGACGAGGGCATGATTTGCCATGTCGGATTCAGCGTGGACGAACAGCCCTTTGTGATACCCACCGGCTACGCACGCGTGGAGGATCGACTCTTCATACACGGCTCACAGCTTAGCCGGATGCTGCGAACGCTCAGCGGCGGCGTCAATGTTACCGTTGCAGTTACGCTTCTCGATGGACTGGTCCTGGCGCGTTCAGCATTTCATCATTCTATGAATTACCGTTCGGTCGTGATTTTTGGCAACGCGTCGCGAGTTGATGACGAAGCAGAAAAGCTGGCGGCACTATTCGCCTTTTCTGAACACATAATTCGCGGCCGCTGGAACGATGTGCGCGAACCGACGGAGCAGGAGCTCAAGGCCACCACCGTCTTGTCGCTGCCGATAACGGAAGCATCCGCCAAAGTCCGTACCGGGCCGCCGCTTGACGACGAAGAAGATTACGCAATGAACGTTTGGGCCGGCGTGGTTCCCTTACAACTCTCAGCCGGCGCGCCCATCGCCGATCCACGATTACCGGAAGGCATCGAGCCGCCTGCCTACGCTCGCAATTATTCACGAGAACAAAATTGACAACCCCCGCCGTCCTCCAACGCTTTTCAAAAGACCGACTTTGGGTCGTTCTGGCGATCATCGTCATCACGATCGCAACCGGATTGTCACTGCACGCAGAAGGGCGTTTATGGATTTGCGCGTGCGGAACGGTCCGGGTTTGGTCAGGACAAATCTGTAGCGCCAACAATTCTCAGCACTTCCTCGACCCCTACAGCTTTACACACGTCCTGCATGGTTTTTTGTTCTTCTGGTTGATCACGTTCGTTGCTAGACGGCTGCGTGGATCGTGGCAGGTGGTGCTCGCAATCGCGCTCGAAGGCGCCTGGGAAGTTTTTGAAAACACGAACTTCATTATCGATCGCTATCGTTCCGAGACTGCGGCGCTGGGGTATAACGGCGACACTGTCGTCAACTCCTGCGGCGATCTGTTGTGTTGTCTGTTGGGGTTCATAGTGGCCAAAAGGCTTGGACTGAAATGGTCACTCGTTGTCTTTGTTCTACTCGAGCTGGTTCTCATCCTTTGGATAAAAGACAGCCTGGTACTCGAAATCCTGATGCTCGTAATTCCCCTTGATGCTATTCGCTCGTGGCAGATGTGCCGTTAACGGCAACGCGCGGGTTTATTGCTGATTGTTGATTGCTCGCTGTAGCATACTCCCACTCATGATTGAGCAAGATCCTTACATAGGCCGCGTGCTTGATGAAAAGTACCAACTCGAGCGACTGCTCGGGCGTGGCGGCATGGGCGCCGTGTATCTGGCGACGCATCTGGGCACCGAACGTTATGTCGCGCTCAAACTAATCACACCGCAGTTCATGCGTAACGAGGAATTCGTCGCGCGCTTCAAACGTGAGGCTCGCGCCGCCGGCCGTCTGCGCCATCCAAACGTCGTTGACGTAACGGATTTTGGTTTCGCGCATGCCGGCAACGAAGCTGTTGCCTACCTGGTGATGGAATACCTCGACGGCTGCACGCTGGGCGACGTGCTGACTGAAGAACGCAGACTGCCTTTGGAGTGGGTAGTGGACATTCTCGAGCAGGTTTGTTCCGCCGTTCATGAGGCTCACCTGCAAGGCATTGTCCATCGTGATCTGAAACCTGAAAATATCTGGCTGGAACCCAACCGGCTCGGTGGCTATCGCGTTAAGGTCCTCGACTTCGGGATCGCAAAGTTAGCAGAAACCGGCGTCAACACTGATGACGCGCCAGCAACAAACGAATCTGCTGAGCACGGCTCCGCGGCCGTGGCAGCCGCTGGCGACACCTCATTACGAGACGTGCGGCACACCTCTCCGTCAAACTTGAACGAACGCGAGCTGGAAGTCGACACACTCTTCTATTCGACTAATCAGGAAGCGAGAACGCAACTCGAGTCGACAAACCGGACTTCCGCGTTTGCCCTTGCCGATCAAAACACGCGCGTTAACGAAGAGCCGCTGGACGAATCGGAATCGAAGGAAACAGCGTTGTTCGCCAAACGGAGTGAGACCCCCGCCGATGATGACGGCACCTTGATCTTCGGCAAGGCCACGCAACGCGCAGTGATGGAACAACAGACGCGGTTACGAGCGGGAAATACTCACAGCACCAACCTCACACGCGTTGGCGCCATCATGGGAACTCCGCTCTACATGTCGCCGGAACAATGCGCCGGCCAAACTCTCGACGCGCGTTCTGACATTTACAGTCTCGGGGTCATCGCTTACCAGATGCTCGCGGGAGAACCACCTTTCGCAGGCACGACCGGCAACGTCATGCAGGAGCACATAAACACTGCTCCGCAACCTTTGCGAACGCGAAATAAGAAAGTCAGAAAGCGCGCCGCGCAGGTAGTGATGAGCGCGCTTTCAAAGAACCCGGATGATCGGCCGCAGACAGCGGCTGCGTTTGCGAGTTCGTTGCGGGCGCAGGCCGAAGGCGTCGGGTCGCTTTACCGTCGCGCGTTTGCTCTCTACAGCGAGTACTTCCCAAAATTTCTGAAACTATCGCTCATCGCGCACATTCCTGTTTTCTTTACGACGTTTCTGCTGATCGCTTTTGAACTGGCCGAGAACGCGCAGCCAAAAGGTTATGGCGCGTTGCGAATCCTGTTCATTTGCGGGATGGTGTTTGCCGGACTGCTGCAAATTGTCGCTTACTTCCTCGCAGCTGCAGCCATTTCGGGGATGACCGCCGTCATCGTCACGCAACTGCAGCTGGCGCCGCTTAGGCCGGTAGAGTTGCGCTTGGCGTTCGCGGTCTTAAAACGGCGCTGGCGGCCCTTCCTCAACACCTCGGTACGTGTGACCCTGCGAATCGTTATCGGATGGATATTGCTGGTTATTCCCGGCATCGTTATGTCGATCCGTTACGCGCTTTACTCCCCAGTCGTTTTGCTGGAGGGACTGGAAAAGAAGGCAGCCATGCGACGCGCGCGACAATTGGGGTCGCGTTCATGGCGTACGATCATCATCGTTACGCTGCTGCAGTTCCTGATACCCATGGCCTTCAGCGCGCTGATCGGACGGTTTACCACCGTCCAAAAAACCTCGACTGGAATTCATCTCACAGACCGTTCGATGAGTCATCAGATTTACCAACAACTCAGTTCGCTGGTAAATATCTTTATCGTACCGCTACTCTCCATCGTGCCGGCCTTGCTTTACCTGAAAATGCGGCAACTCGGCGGCGAGAATCTGGCGGAGACGCTAACCGGGATCGAAGAAGCTGACGAGCATCGCAGCCAGTGGCAACAACGAATGCGCACGCGCTTGAGCTTGCACACCCGCTCGCGGGGAACAGACGGTAGCCACTCGCATCCCAGCGGTCAGTAGCTCCCTTTGGAGTGCGGTGACCTGTCACCGCTTTTTACGGTCGCGACCTGTCGCGACCGCGCTTGGTTATCTCAACGTCTCGCGGCGTCGAGCCGCCGCGAAAACAAAGCGGTGACCTGTCACCGCACTCCAAAAATCAGGCTATGAGAAACATCGAACATTTTTTTAGCGTAGTGTTGGCGGCTGTGCTGGCAGTAAACGTCGCGGCCTGCGCGGGCGCAAGATCGCCCGATGCAGCGCAACAATCATCTACGACTACCGCCAGTCCATCACCGACGCCGGCTCCCGTGCCTAAGGAAATTGTCGCAGCAGATCTCGCGAAGCTGCGCTGGATCGAGGGTTCCTGGCGTGGTACCGGCGGAGGGGTGCCAACATTTTATGAGCGTTACAAGTTTGAGAACGATTCCACGCTCGTGGTCGAGGGCCTCGCTGACGAGACTTTGAAAACGGTGAACGACGTTAGCCGTTTCGAACTGAAGGACGGCCACTTCGGATACAACGGCGGCGAGGCTGGTTCAGTCGCAATCGCGCTGGACGACAACGCCATCACGTTCGCGCCGCTAGGTAAGTCGAAGAATTTCTATCGTTGGCAGCGCGAGTCGGAGAACGTTTGGAAAGCCGTTCTGAACTGGACAGATAAAAACGGTGTCGCAAAGGAACGCGTCTACGTGATGGAGCGGTGGCCGCCGAAGAAATAGCTTTCCATTGGTTCGCCGCTTGACCTTAAATGCGAATGAAGACTTTAGCCTTTCTGATTTTGTGCGTTGGCGGCGGATACGGATATGCCCAGCTGAGGTCGGAAACACAAGCTAGAGTGACGGTCGGCGAAACCGCCTCGGTATCATTAGCAACCACGAGCTACGCAAAAGCGGAATCGCCCGCGCACATCGACTTCGCCACTCAGATCAAACCTCTGCTGGATCCCAAGTGTCAGCCCTGCCACTTCAATGGCGGAAAGGTTTACGCGACCATGCCCTTTGATCGTCCGGAAACGATCAAAACCCTCGGCACAAGACTGTTCACACGGATTAAAGACGAGAAGCAACGCCAGATAATTCGCGACTTCCTGGCGCAACAGTGAGCGTCACAAGTAGCGCTCGCGAAGGATTGCCATGTGGTGAGACTCGTGGCCGGCCACGATGTATGCGAGCGCGCGAACGGTCACCGGACTGTCGCTGGCAACCCCACTGCGTGACCAGGCCGCTTCCGGCAAATTCCGGAAAAACGAAATCGTCGCGGCGCGTATCGCGCGAAACTCTTCGACGTGGTTCTGCCACGCAACCGCATCAGAATCCGCAGCTTTGAAGCCCACGTCCTGATCAAAGCTGGGAAGCCGGTCCTCAAAGCCACGTGCAAACCACATCGCGCGATACATGAAAACGCGCTCCGTGTCGTTTACATGCCCCAGCAACTCGCGCATCGACCACTTGTCCGGCGCGTATCGATGTAGAGACTGTTCATCTGAAATTCGGGAAAGGAAGTCAACAGTTTCAGTCGACTGTTTCTCGAGCGCATCGACGATGTCGTCACTGGTAATGCGGTCGATGTATTTTGAGTAATAAGCAGCAGCCTCGTTGGGTTGGGGTCGTCCGGTCATGGTGTGAATAGTAAATCGTGAATCGTAAATAGGAAAGGAAGCGTCTTGCGGGTTCCCTCTCCCACTGCGAGAGGGTTAGGCATCAAGATTTACAATGGTCGCTCGGGTAAAGCGTGATGCTACCAGAGCGGCTCGGAATTTAAGCGTCTCCCAGACCCTCACCCCGGCCGTCTCCCAATCTCCCTACGGGAGAGGGTGCAAAGAAACAACCAATGCTCACTGCGCGCTTGCCGTCGTTGCCTGGTGCACGTGTGCATGGCGTTGCGGCCGCTCAACCGGACCGACGATCGTCGCAAGCAGATCGCGGATCTCGTCCGCACCGGCGGCGAGGTCGCTGGCGATTCGTCCCTCCGGACTGACGATGACCGCAGTTGGCGTCAGCGTGCCGCCGTAACTCTCGGCTACTTCGCGCTGCTTTTGCAGCAGCACCTGGCCCAACCCGTTTCGCGCGACATTCACAAAGTTTTCTTTGATAGTGCCAAAACTAATGAGCGCAATCGTCAAGCGATCGCTGTGCGTCTTCTGCCAATCCTGGATTTCGGTAAACAACGTGACACAGGGCCCGCAATTTGGATTGGTGAATACCAGCAACAAAGGTTTCCCGTAAGCCAGCAGCTGGCGCAGGGACATGGTGCCACCCTCGTACGACGCCAGTTCAAAGTCAGGCGCTGCGGTGCCGACCGGCAGGCCCTTGGGCGCTGCGGCAGCTGCCTGTGCCGCTTTCGACTGTTGACGCTGACCGAACGCGACCGCAGCACCGGTAATCAGTGCGGCAATGATGCCGAGCAACCAGGGTGCGGCTGCAACGGGTCCCAAATCGGAAACATTTGCCGGCGCACCCTGCCACCATAGGAAGCCGGCGACGGCGGCAAAAACAAAGTTGCGGACCAGGGTCGGCCAGCCCAACGGGCGCGAATACAGTTGTCCGAAACAATGGCAGTCGTGCGTGCGGCCGCGTGCGAGGTTGACGCCGATCGCGACGATGAAAATCAGTAGAACTAGCAGCGCGCCGGCAGCACTTACCGCCGTCATTTTCGTGAACAACAAGCCAATTGCGATTGCGAGTTCTGCGATAGGCAGGAGTACAGCGATCGTCGGTGCGAGCGACGGCGGCGAGCCAAAGTTGGTGACAGCCTCGCGCGTGCCTCGCTGGTCGAGTAGTTTTGTTATTCCGGCGGTGCCAAAGACAGCGCTCAGGCCGATTCGTAAAAGCAGTA
>JBKPNP010000320.1:0-3106 GCA_046732775.1 Acidobacteriota bacterium | reverse complement strand
GAATCATCCAGCTTGTCGCGGTTTTCTTCTCTCAAATCAGTGTTGCCGTATGTGGCGCTCGCTTCGCTGGCGGGGCTCTTTAGCTGCGCTTTGTGGTCGGCAGGATTTCTCGCCGGCCTGGAAAAGTCCGTGCTCTCCCCGATTCGCGATGTTGAGCAGCTTACGGTTCCCGAAACCTGGATCGCCGTCGCCTCGATTCTCGGCGTTTCCCTGATCACTGCCGCACTCGTCGGCCAACTGGGGGCGCGCGTGGCTCTCCGGTATCTGGGCTTCGGTTTTGTGGTCCTCGCGGCAGCGAGTTTTCTGGCAGCGTGGTTTCTGTCAGTCGACGTGCTGTTTGTCCCTTTAGTACTCGCGGGATTCCTTTCAGCGTCAGCCAGTCAGGTGAAGCGAGTGCGCTATCGCGAAATTGAATTGACGGAAAAACTGCGAGCGGCGTCCGCAAGTTTTGAATCAACGCAGATCGGAGGCTCGGAAGATTGTTTGATGCGCGGACTGCAATTGCTCGATACCGTGTTGTCGCCGAGCGAAGCAGTCGTTTTCCAGCGCGACCGCAGAGGCCAATTGCGTTCAGCGGCCCGGCTCCGCGCGACACAGAACAACGCCCTCGACACCAGCCGAAATTCCGCGTGGCGCGAGGGCATCAACATATGCGAGCGGGCGATCAAGCAAAACGAAATGATCGTCGAGCGAGTTGAAGCTGAGAACACTGCGGTGACAATCGCCTTGCCCTTACGTCATCAGGATCGCGTGGTAGGAGCGATGCTGCTTCGCATCAACCGGGACTTTGAAGACGCGGATTGCGCCTTATTGAATGCGGTCGGCGGACAGATGGCGCGCAATCTTCAGCGCGACGAAGCCCACAAAGCTGACAACCAACCGGGGGCGCTTGCATTTCTTTCCGCCACGCAGTCGGAGCAACGACTCGATTCGCTGGACGTGTTGCGCGGCGTACTGCTTGAACAGAGTGTGGGGATGGGCGCGCTCGGTGAGTTAGGCGACGGCGTTGCACTCGGCTACCTCGACGGCAGATTGGCTTACGTAAATACGGCGTTGGCTAAGTTCGCCGGACTCGATCGTGAAAAACTAAGCAAGGTAACTTTCTTCGAATTGTTGGAGCAGTTTCGTACCGACGTCTTCGATGAGCCCGTGATTGCAGTTAGACGAGTGTTACAAAGTGGCGAACCATACCAGCGTGAACTTCATTTTGCAGACCGCAATCTGACTTATGGACTGCGTATAGCTCTCGTGCGGGAACCTGTTGCTGAAGAGTCCGGGCAGACTGCTCAACCGCTCTGCCTCGCAGTGGTCGTTAAAGACCTAACCATCGCCAAGGAGTATGACGCCTTACGAAGCGACATGCTTTCGCTCATGTCTCACGAACTACGGACGCCCATCACCAGTATCAACGGTTTCGCGGAACTGCTAACCACGGAGGAAAACCTGCCCGAACAAGCGAAAGAATTCGTTACGATCATTGCCAACGAATCACAGCGGCTATCGCGCATGATCAATACGTTCCTGACCGTCACTAAACTCGAGCGCAAAGATCGTCAGGAAGTTTTGAAAATCCCGCTGCGTCTTGATGAGGTCGTGAGGGAGACGGTAGCCGGTCTGCAAAAAGATGCGCGCAAGCGACGCATCCGCCTGGTTGAACAACCCACGCAGCGTCTGCCTCCCGTGGCTGCCGACAAGAGCATGATCACTCAGGCGGTCAAACATTTAGTCGGCAACGCGATCAAGTACAGTCCGGAGCGAACGACGGTGACCATATCTACCGCGCTCGAAGCCGAAGCTGTCAGGGTTTCCGTCGAAGATCGCGGTTATGGGATACCGGCTGAGGCCAAAGATCGCATCTGGGAAAAGTTTTATCGCGTGGTTCGAGACGGACAGGAAAAGGATGAAGAGTCGACGGGCCTGGGTTTATCTTTCGTTCGCGAAGTCGTCGAGCAGCATGGAGGGTCAGTCGATCTCGATACCGAAGAGGGACGCGGCTCGAAGTTCAGCTTTACGCTGCCGCGACTTTAAAAACAGGGGAAAAGGGGAACGGGTAAAGGGCTCCCCGAGTTTTTACTCGTAAGCCGGGTCGTTGATCGTGCCGCGGCAAGAAGGTGCACCACAGATGCACCTTTTTTCATTTGGATGGAGCGTTGATTGGTAGTCGATCGTGATCTCTTCGCCGGGCTCGATATCGCGCAAAGCCAGGAACAGAACGTGGCCGTACAGCACTTTCATGTACGCGTTTGGTTCGCAGGAATGATTGATGTAGTGCGTGCCGTTGCCGCCGCGGCTGCCATCAAGGCTCCAGCGCTCGTTGATGGCGCAGATGCGCAGGCGACGGCGTCCGCCGCGCCGATTGGCTTCCGCGTTGGGAATGCGCTCGCCGGTATACTCCGCGATCTTTTTGCGCGCTGCAAAGTGGGTGAGTGAGAAACAACCCTTGCCTTCAATCGGAGATTTTTGGATTGATAACCCGGGCGCGAGTTTCAGTTTCATTTTTCCCGATGTTCGACAAGCTTTAGTTGTCGTTTCCGGGTCGCGACAAACTGAAGTTTGTCCGACAGGCCTATTTCAACTTGAAACTGCGTGCGATCAAGTCTGTCTGGTTGCGGATCCGGCCCAGGCGATCGCGCAAGCCGGTGAAACGTAAGGCGTAGATCGTGCGGTTATCAGCCTGCAAATAATAGATGCGGCCCATCATGGGCTTAGCGGTGCGCACAAACTCGTAAGAAACAGTCACGCCACTAAGCCGGCCAGAAAACTTTTCCTCTTTGCCTTCAATAAACCCGGGCAGGAATCTCAGCTTCTGTTCGAGGTCGCGCCGCGCGAGGTCTGAAGCCGTCGTGTCCGCGTCAACCACTTCCTTGCGAATCTGCAAATAACCGTCGAGTCGATCACCGTTGATAAATTCTGCGTGCGCTCGAGCCGAGTCGGATTCCGAAACGGAGCGCCACACTGACGAGGGGAGTTCGATCGTGTAATCCAGCTGGTCGGTCGTGTAAATATCCTGTGCCGGCGTGACAAAACTACTTCCGGCAATCACTAACAAAAGAAGACCGGATAGAACATATTTCATTGGTAATCTCGACTCCTTATGTTTTCCGTT
>JBKPNP010000319.1:0-7324 GCA_046732775.1 Acidobacteriota bacterium | reverse complement strand
GCGAAGACATGACGATGGCGGACTATCTGGCCGAGCGCATCAATGCCGCACCGGATTTCGAATTACTGGCAGCTCCGGTTTTGAGCATTTGCTGTTTCCGCTACGTGCCCGAGAGACTGCGGTCGGCGGGAAATGAAGTCGATCGCGAACTCGACGAGCTGAACACAAATATTATGAATGCGGTGCAGCGTGGCGGGCGCGCGTACCTATCGAGTGCCATGATCGCGGATAAGTTTGCGTTGCGCGTTTGCATTACGAATTTCCGCACGTCGCGAAGCGATATCGATGAGACGCTCGAGGTTATACGCGACGCCGCAAAGAAATTAGCGAGCTAGGCCAAACTTGGACAGGCGCAACTATTCGCGGCTTGCCGCCTTCCGTGCGCAAAGGCTTGCCTTTCCGTTGAAAAACTTCTTTCGCAAGGCTACGCCCTCGAGGCGCAGTCTCGGTTCCTCACAGCGCAGCCGGAAAGGCTAAGGCTTTCCGCAAGGAGGGCGGCAAGCCGCCAGTGAGGAAATGGCTGCACAGTTTAATGCTGCTTACTTCTGTCAACGATGCTTACTTCTGAATCCTACCCTCGCGAAATGTCGGTTGCGCTCGAACTCGCGCGCGAAGCCGGCGCCGCGATACTCAGTTTTTACGACGGCCCGCTCGACATCGAACAGAAATTCGGCGCAGACGATCTCGAGCCCGTCACGCAGGCTGACAAAGTCGCAAACGAGCTGATCGTATCGCGCATCAGGCGTGAGTTTCCCGATGATGGCATCCTCGCCGAGGAGTCAATCGACACTGCACGACGTCTTAAAAAGTCGCGAGTCTGGATGATTGACCCACTCGACGGCACGACTGGTTTCATTGAAGGCAATGGCGACTTCGCGGTGCAGATCGGTCTCGCTGAAAACGGCCGCTGTGTGCTCGGCGTAGTCTATCAACCGCTCACCGGCGTCTTGTATCGAGCTGTAAATGGCGGCGGCTGCTGGATCGAGCGTCCGGATTTCGCACCGGCGCAAGCGCGCGTCTCTGCGCATCAGGACATTCGAACGATGCGTCTGGCTGCAAGCCGGTCTCATCGCAGTCCACGCATGGATAGAGTGGTGCGCGCGTTTGGATTGCAGGAAGAAGTATTGCGCGGCTCGGTAGGCATTAAAGTCGGTTTGATCGTTGAGCAGCAGTGCGACATCTATATTCATTTGTCGCCGCGCACAAAGCAGTGGGACACCTGCGCGCCGGAAATCATTCTTCAGGAAGCAGGTGGAACAGTCACCGATCTCTTTGGCGAACCGCTGCGCTATAACGTAGCTGACGTGCAAAATCGCAATGGGGTAGTGGCCAGCAACGGTGTGGCACATCAAACGATCATTGAATCGCTAAGACCGTTGCTGGAAGAGTTTGGCCGTCGCGCCGTTGGTTAGGTTAACTCTGGTAATAGTTCAACCTAATTAACCACCAATGCGCTAATATCTCGATGCCAGAATCCTTGCTGGGGGCGCATGTTTGGTTACTCGATCTAAATTGTTTCTCACCTTATTCGGACTCTCACTTATCCCGCTGCTTCCGCCCGCTTTATTAAATTTTAGAAACAACCTACGCATGGCCGAAGCGATCGTCCGCCGGGAGCAGGAACTCAATGCGGCTGCCAGCAGCGACCTCATCAGGCGGCTCCTTAACGAAAATCATTCTGCCGTCGTCGCTCAACCGCCCGACGCTCTCCTTTCCGAAGCACGCCGCAACGGCTGGCTGGGAATTTTTGCAGCCATAATATTCGCCGCCGTGCTGGGCTGGTTACTAAGCGGCTACCTGCAGCGACAAACGCGCGGACTGAACCGCGTAACTGAAGGCGTAGCCGCCATTGCCGGAGGGAAACTGGATCATCGCATCGAGCTTTCGAGTGACGACTTGCGTCCACTTGCCGAAAATTTGGGCCTCATGACTCAACAGCTGCGCGACCAGCTTGCACGCGAAGCAGAGTCGCGCCAGTTTCAATCCTTCGTACGTCTGGCCGCGATACTCACGCACGATTTGAAAAACGCGATCGAAGCTTTATCGCTCACGGTGGAAAACATGGAGCGGCACTTCGACAATGAAGAGTTTCGCGCCGACGCCAGGAAGTCTTTGACGGGGGCGACCGATAAACTGCGCGCCCTGGTCACTCGTTTAAGTAATCCCATCAGCACGCTGAGTGGCGAACACAAGATTCCTCAACCGGTGGATCTGATCCCGATGCTGCGCGGTGTCGTCTCGCAGACCGCGAGGCCCGCCGCCGGCGAACATGAGCTCAAAGTCGATCTGCCTGAAAAGCTCATGGCCGTCGCGGACGCGCAACGAATAGAAAAGGTACTCGAGAATTTAATCATCAACGCGCTGGAAGCGATGCATGAAAAACCAGGCCGTCTCACCATCTCGGCCGGGGAGAATGCCGACGCTAAACCATTCTTCTGTGTCAGCGACACCGGCGAAGGGATGAGCGAACGCTTCATTGAACAAAGGCTTTTCCATCCCTTCGCGACTACAAAACGGCGCGGCGTTGGCCTCGGACTTTACACCTGTCGCGAAGTGGTCGTAGCCAATGGCGGATCGATTTCAGTCGAGTCGCGGGAAGGTGCTGGTACAACATTTACCGTCGTGCTACCATCGCCGCTCATCAACCAGCACAGCAGCGTCGGGTAAATTTAGTCTCACAATTAATCTTTCCTGATGCTGGCATCAGTTGCAGCGTTTTGGTGTGTCTTTGAGCGAACTCCCACATGACTGAAGCAACTCCAGCAGGCTCTCACCCCCAGGAAACAGTCCTACTGGTGGACGACGACGAGGCGGTTAGACGTGCGCTCGTTTGGACAGTCAACTCCTGCTACCGCGTGATTGAAGCAAGCTCGCGCGCCGAAGCAATCAAGATCTTAGAACAAGAAACGGTTGATATCGTCGTCAGCGATTTGCACCTGCCGCCGCGCATCGACGAGATCAGCGAAGGACTCGCCATCATTGAAGCGGCGCGCGAAAAATCTCCCCCGGTGCAGGTCGTTGTAATTACCGGCACTGACGATAAGACTGCTGCCCGCGAAGCAGTGCGGCGCGGCGCCTATGGTTTTTTTGAAAAACCTCTCGATGGTTCTGAGGTGTTACACATCCTGCACCAGGCCGCGCGCGTGCGCCGTCTCGAGGTAGAAAACGCCAGGCTGCGTGACGAGCTGGCCGGTGCGCGCGGCTTTGGTCGTTTGATTGGTTCCAGCCACTCGCTCGAGAAAACGTTGAAGCAGGCGCGGGCCGTGGCTGATACGACCGCCACCGTTTTACTAATTGGTGAAAACGGTACCGGCAAAGAAATGATGGCCTGCGCGATTCACGAAGAAAGCCAACGCGCGCACGCGCCTTTCATCGCTGTAAGTTGCGCCGCGCTTCCCGAGGCGTTGATCGAATCGGAATTGTTTGGTCACGAAAAAGGCGCCTTCACGTCCGCCGCCCACTCACGCATGGGCCGTTTTGAACTCGCGGACGGCGGCACTTTGTTTCTCGATGAAATCGCTGACTTGTCATCCACTGTGCAGGTAAAACTGTTGCGTGTGTTGCAGGAGCGCTCGTTTGAACGGGTGGGCGGCACCAAAACACTGACGGTAAATATCCGGCTGATTGCCGCCAGCAATCGCGATCTCGAAGGTGAAGTTGAGGCCGGCAGATTTCGGCGCGATCTATTTCACCGGCTCAACGTAGTGCCATTATTTTTACCGCCCTTGCGCGAGCGGCGCGAGGACACTCCTGGTCTGGCGGCGCACTTTGCTGCCAAGGCCGCCGAGAAACATGGCCGCGCCACACCGCAATTGAGTGCGCAGCTAATCGACTCGCTGGTCGAATATGACTGGCCGGGCAATGTACGCGAACTCGAAAACCTGATGGAGCGGCTGGTCTTACTTGATCGCCAGCCGGTGCTGGGCCTTGAGTTTCTTCCGGAAAAGATGCTGAAGGTTTTGCCGGCCGCCGGTACGCGTGACGAAACCAGCTTCGAAGGCGCCTTGATCGCGCTAAAGAAACGTCTGATCGTCGGAGCCCTCGAAAGTGAAGGTGGGAATAAAGTCGCGGCGGCGAAGCGTCTCGGTATTAGTCGTTCTTACCTGCACAAATTAATCGCTGAGTTCGGTTTGTAACCCTCGTAACGCAAACTGTCAGTTTGCGTCCGAGTCGAATGCCGTCCACCCGAACGCAAACTAACAGTTTGCGTTACTATCTAATAGATCATGGCTAACCTGCAGCAACGCTTGCCCGAAAATGTTCCCGGCGACTTCTTTATCGACGCGACCTGCATCGACTGTGACACATGCAGCCAGATTGCGCCGAACGTGTTTCGCGATCACGGTGAACAATGCAGCGTACACCGTCAGCCGCAAACGGAAGCCGAAACGCAGCTCGCCATGATGGCTTTAGTCGCGTGCCCCACCGGTTCTATCGGCACTACGGAAAAGCATGATGCCCATCTGGGCATCGACGCATTCCCTTTCCACCTCGATGAAAATGTTTACTTCTGTGGCTTCACTTCTGAATCCAGTTTTGGCGCCTGGAGTTATCTGATCGTACGGCCGCAGCACGAAGGCGGAAATATTTTGATCGATTCGCCGCGATTCGCCACGCAGTTAGTTAAACGAATCGAGAAGCTGGGCGGCGTCAGTCAAATGCTCTTAACCCATCGCGACGACGTCGCCGATCACGAACTGTTTCGCGAAAAATTTGGCTGCGAGCGAGTCATGCACGCGGACGACGGCGCGGCCCGACTCGGCGTTGAGCGGATTGTCTCCGGCGAAGCGGCAACCGAAATTGACAAGGATTTGCTGCTGATTCCTACCCCCGGTCACACGCGCGGCCACGTTGTCTATCTCTACAAAAACAAGTTTCTTTTCAGCGGCGATCACCTGGCCTGGTCGCCGGCGCGCGAAACTCTAACTGCCTTTCGCAGTGTCGCCTGGTATTCGTGGCCCCGCCAGATCGAGTCGATGGAGAAGCTGGCGCGGCACGATTTTGAGTGGGTGCTGCCGGGTCACGGTTCAATCCATCACGACACAAAGCCAAACATGCGGTATCATCTCGCGTCCTGTATCGCCTGGATGAAAACTCGTTAGCCGAAAGCAAGCGTCCCGTTTGTCACCTTCGCTGACGACTCTAGAGATCGCAAACCAACAGTTAGCCACCGTCAAAGCTAACTCTTATCAAAAGAGAAAACTATGAATAGAAATGGAAAAATCGCGCTCGGCTGCGGCGCCGCTGGTTGTCTGGGGTTGATTCTGGTGGTGATCGTTTTTGTGTTGCTGATTGTTACCGGCACAATCAAAGCGCCCGGCCTTTACGACGCCAATCGCAACTCAAATTACAATTACAATTCAAACTACAACAGGAATTCGAATTCAACCCTTAACAGCAACGACAATTCCAACGCGAATTCTGATACGAGCACGTCAGACGCCTCATCGACCATGAGTGAAGATGACAAGCACAAGCTCTATCAGGCCGCCGGCATGTCGAAAGACCCGCTACTCATACAGCGTGCGATCCGGAAAATCGGGCTTGGCGACGGTACCGGCAGCGACCATCAGGAATTTGTAAAGGCCCACTTTGCCTGGGCGATGAAGAATACGAGCTTCATTCAATCGATTCTTAAGCCGGAAGCCGCGCGCGCGTACGTCGAGGCACACATCGACGATTAGATCTATAGGCAGGACCAACATGAAAGTCGTTAAAACACTCAGCTGTGTTTTGTTCTTACTCGTCTCGGCGGCAATTGCGGCGGCGCAGCAGCCCAAACCGACGCCGCCGTCGGTGCCGGGTTTAGTGGAAGTCGTGGCGTCGGAGAAACTCGAGGGCGGAGTCTATACCAACGCCTTCTTAGGTCTGAGTCTGCCGATCCCCGATGGCTGGAGCGTGTCTGAAGACGAAACCAAGAAACAGCTCATGGAGGCGAGCAAGAGAGCTCTGAAAGTGGACAACGATGCGCAGCGGGCTGAGATGGAAAAGTCAATCGCAAACACTGCAGTGCTCCTGACGTTGATGCAATCGCCTCCGGACCAACCCGTTCAGTCGGCGTTAATAGCGGTAGTGGAAAAGCTGCCGGTGCCGGCGGTCAACGCGAAACCATACGTCACGCAACTGAAAACGCTGCTGCAACAACATTCCACGCTGAGCTACGCGGTTGAACAGGACATTCATGACGAGACAATTAACGGCCAGCCCTTTGTCGCGCTCGATGTCTTCATTACCAGGGAAAACATCAGGGTCAATCAGAAATACGCCTGTCAGATGCGAAAGGGTTACGCGTTTTGCCTGATCGAAACCTACGGAACGGACGCGCAACTCGCGGCGCTGAAAAACGTCTTAGACGGATTAACTTTCAAATAACTGCTCAACAACACTGGCAAAGGGCACGCGTGCGGTTTCGCGTGCCTTTTGTTATGTTGAAAAACGAACTTTGTACTTCGAGCTTTGTACTTGGAGCTTAAAACGCGCTCCGCCGAGTTTCGCAGCCGACGATTGCAAAGTTCAAAGTACGAAGCACCCAGTACTATTTTTAATGAACCCCGAACGCATTCGCAATTTTTCGATCATCGCGCACATCGATCACGGCAAGTCGACGCTGGCCGACCGCCTGCTCGAACTTACCGGCGCTGTAACCGGTCGCGACATGGCGGCGCAGGTGCTCGACGATATGGACCTCGAACGCGAGCGCGGTATCACGATCAAGGCACACGCCGTCAGGCTCGACTACAAAGCACGCGATGGCGAGTCGTACATCCTGAACTTGATCGACACGCCCGGCCACGTTGATTTCTCGTACGAAGTTTCCCGTTCGCTTTCCGCCTGCGAGGGCGCCTTGCTGATCGTTGACGCGTCGCAGGGCGTTGAAGCACAGACACTCGCCAACACTTACCTCGCGATCGAGAACAACCTCGAGCTCATTCCAGTAATCAACAAGATCGATTTGCCCGGCGCTGAACCGGAAAAAGCAATCGAACAAATCGAACACTTCATCGGGCTGGAAACGCACAACGCGATTCTCACCAGCGCCAAAACCGGCGTAGGCGTCGCGGACGTATTGGAAGCGATCGTGCACGACGTGCCGGCGCCAAAAGGCGATCCGGCGGCGCCGCTCAAAGCATTAATTTTTGATTCCTGGTACGACTCGTATCGCGGCGTCATCGTTCTCTTTCGCGTGATTGACGGCACAATTCGCCCGGGCATGAAGATTCGTTTCTTTAATGCCGGACGCGATTACCAGGTGGAAACCCTCGGCGTTAATCGTCCGCGGCCTACGCCAATCGATTCGCTGAGCGTCGGCGAAGTTGGCTTCCTG
>JBKPNP010000318.1:0-4910 GCA_046732775.1 Acidobacteriota bacterium | reverse complement strand
GCGAGCGCCGGCGGGTTAACGATTATATGATCCAGCGTTTGCGCGTTGCCGTCGAAATTGTAGGAATACTGCTGATCGGCGGCGAGCGTGTCCACTAAGTCAGTTTGGTTTGGATTGACGAGATCGGCAGAGGCAAGCGTCACCTGGCTCGCCGGTGTCGGCGTGCCCAAAATTGTGCCGATCATATCGACGTAGCCGTCGTTCACGCGAAACGCGTTCATGTCACCGAGCGTGATGATCTTTTCGTTCGCGTTCGCCACTTGCCGGCCTTGAATGTAGTTCGCCAGGAATTCGGCCTGCTTGCGACGTTTCTCGCGGACTCGCGCGCCCACCGTGCCGGTTCCGGCAACAGTAGTGTCGTCGATATTGTTCAGCGAGCGCAGGTGGTTCGCGATTACTGTGAACCCGAGCAGCCCGCCGCCGGTGCGTGGAATGGAAGCAATGAGGACGAGTGGTGGCCGGTCGTTCAAAATATCGAGCGTGCCGGTATTGGGGTCAGTATAGTTGTAGCAAGTCGACGGTGTAACGTGATCGCAACCAGCCAACTCGATCTGCGTCACGCTGTAAGTAGTGATACGTGACTGCTTCACCAGAAAGCCCACATCGATCCCACCCACGTCGTTGCCTTCGACTAGATAGGCCACGTAGTTGGGATTGGATCCGCCGCCGCCGACGACGTCGTTATTGATCTGGGTGGCGACGTCCTGCAACGTCGTCAGGTTTTCCATTTCTTCCACACCAATAACATCCGGCAGCTTCTGAACTGTGCGAACGATTAAAGACGCCTTCGCCAAACGTCTGTTGTAGGCGGATAAGGTCAGGATGGGATCGCTGCCCGGACCATCGGCCGTGTCAAAGAACCGTTCCATGTTGAACGAGGCGATCGTAAGTTCGTCTGCTGTTGGTGTGGGAACGGGAACCGACCCTGCCTGAGCACCAACCACGGGCGCTGTCGCTGCGTCGGGATCAATCGTGTACGTGCGGAACGAATACTCGAGCGGGCCGACGATGTTTGTAATAACCGTACCGGCATTGACGTCGAGAAGGACGGCGCCCGTTTGTCCATCGCTATCGACACGCAGCCGTTCGGGATTTTCATCGAAGCGCGTAACGGTGCCCGGCGCACCGGCCGGCAGCGGATCCGAAACAGCAACACCCGCCTCGCGGAAGGGACGCGCCACGCCCGTTACGACGCCATAGAACACACCGTTGGAAGCGACTGTGGCAGAGGGCTCCGTGATAGTTCCCTGCGTCGGGCCACACACGGTTAGTGAATTCACCTGGACGCGCATGCCTTCGTATTCTTCCAGCGTGTCGAGCGGCTCGCCGGCTATTTCTGAAGCGTTCGTGGTTTCAGCCGCAGTGAGTATGACCGGGGCAGGTAGAGACACTCCGGTCGCAAGCACATTGACCGTGATGGTGCCGCTAAGTTCGGTCATCGGATTTTGAAAGGGATCGGCGGAGGGCACGAAGTCCTGAACGGTTCCGCCTACCTGAACCGAGTTACCGATGGCCGCGCCCGCCGGTGGGGCTGACGACGTGAACACGAATATGCCCTCGGACGTTTCGGAGTTAGCGTCGGGATTCGGATCCTGAAGGAAGAATCCGTTGCTTTTCAAACCGGTAACGACACCGCTGGTGGTTACAACGGCGCCAGGGATCGGCGTGCTGGTGCCACTTCCCTGGATATCGTGAATAGCCGTCAGGGACACGTCATCGTTATTGATAGTGCCTAAACCCTGAACGTCTCCGGCAGTCGCGTTGACTATGCTGGTGAGGTTAACGGTGAACGTTTCATTAGCCTCGGTGCTGCCATCGCCGTTGACAGCGACAGTGACTGTGGTGGAAGTGCCGCCGGCAGTGATCGAGCCGGGTTGATTGACGAGCGCAGTGTAGTCGCCCGGCGCGATGGCTGTGCCGTCAGCAGTCGACGCGTTGAAGGTGACACCACCCGCCGGCGCTGGACCCGTAAGACTGACGGTGAAATTAAAGTTGGTTGTGCCCGCATTTCCCTCAGTTTGCGTGACGTCGTTAATAGAAATTGTGGGAACCGCGGAAATAGTGAGCGTGCCGGTACCGCTGAAGAAAGTATCGTTTTGGAAAGTTGCGCCGCTGGCGCTGCTGCCGTAAGTGCCGGGCGATGTTTGCGCGACACCACCAAGGACTAGGCCGCCGATCGTGTCGGAACCTCCAGTTTGATTGAGCGTCATCGTGGCGCCGGTGGCGATGCTAACGGTGGCTGAATCGGAGATGAAATTACTGAGGGCACCCTGCAACGTTAAACCCAGGCCGGTGGTGTTTACATTTACGTTGCCGGATCCGAGCGCGCTATTAGCAGTTGCGATCACTTTAGCGCCGCTGATCGTCGTCCCGCCGCTGAAGGTATTAGCGCCGGACAAGGTCAGCGAGCCCGAGCCCACGCCGCCTACCGTAAGGTGATTGCCGGGACCATTCTTGATGATGCTGCTAATCGTGATGCCGCCTGTACCGTCAATATTGATGATGTTGTCAGTAGCGTTTCCCAAAGCAATTTGCATCGTGCCGGCCTGGGTGGCTTGTAAAGTCAGATTGCCGGCCACCGAATTCCGCACGATCACATTCGCCACCGTGTTCACGGTTGCACCATTAAGTTGCAGCGTTCCGGCAGTCGCAGAGCTGTCTCCAATGCTGCGGTTGGCACCGGTGAAATCGATCGCGCCGAGATACAAGGTGTTGCCCGCGAAGTTCATGTTGATGCCGATAGCCGGATTTGTTCCGCTGGACACGATGGTGCCGATGTCCGTGTTGGTAGTGACGGACTGCGAACCGGGAAATGCGGCATCGCCGACCCAATTGGCGGCAGTAAACCACGCTGTGCCGTTGCCAGTCCCGCCGCCATCCCATGTCTGATTGGCTGCTTGTACGAATAAGACGCCGACCATTAATACCGCGGCGATGCCAACGATCAGCGCCAACATGCGGGCCGGGATCCGCTTCACGGCGGAGACCGATTCTGTTTGACGTGGGCCGGCTGCGGATCGTGAGGCAGATGATTTGGAAACAGCGCTACGGTGATTGGTGCGACGATGCGACATGTTCAGTTAGACCTCTTTTTGAAGATTTGTCTTACGGCGACCTTAGGAATTTACACTTTGGTCGCTTCCGGATTCGACACTCGCGCCCGTATCGGAAACCTGTCGTTAAAAGAAATGCTTAGCGCGAAAAACCGGAACTTAACGAGATGGTGCTTTGCCGCCTATTACGGCAGTCGGCGAAGGGTGAACAAAGTAAAACGAAGTGCGGGTTACGTCAATGTCCGTGAGGGCATTCTGTCAGATTACTATCGCAACGCCAACGCGATTGAGGTGTTTTATTTGTCGGTTGACCGGCAATAGCGAAATGCCGGCGGACCTTAGATGAGAGCCCGCCGGCATTTGTTGACTGAAACGCGAAGATATTAGCGTAGTTAACGCGCCTATTGCTTCGGACCAATAACGGGTCCGTCGCCTATAACGAAATAGCCCGGCGGCATGCCGCCGTTGTTCGCCTGCGAAGCAGCAATTGCCGCAGCAGCCTGCGCGTTTACCGAGGTAATGCTCGCCGGCTTGTTATTCTTCGGAACTACCACCGTGTGATAACTATGACTCACGTTACCTGACCCGTCCGTGGCGGTGACGACGATCAAATAAACGCGCCCATCGTTAGCTTCAACTCGTTCGCCACGCAGTCGTAACGTGTTGCTCAAGCTGAAGTCTTTTGCGTCGGGTGAGTGAACCACTCCCGGCAAGGTTGCCGTTTCGTCGTTCTCATCGCCAAACACTGCGAACGTGACTGTTGGCGCAACTCCGCTGTTGTCGGTAGCAGAAGCATTGAAGCCGACGTTGAAGAGATTGCTGTTGGTTGACGTCAACAGGGTGACGGACACAGAAGACGTGATTACCGGGGCCACTGTGTCGTTGACCGTGATCGAGACCGCAGCAACATTCGAATACGCCGCGCCGTCGTAGGCCCGATAACTGAAGCCGTCCGGACCGGTGTAATCGGAGTTTGGCGTGTAACTGAACGAACCGTCCGCGTTAAGCGACAGCGTTCCATGGGCCGGCCCGCTTGCCGGGACCAACACGCTGCTGAGAGCGGGACCGTCGATGTCGGAATCGTTGGCCAGAACGCCAGGCGCGGCAACGTTAAGTGTCGCGTTCGAGTTAGTGACGTAGTTATCGTTCGCAGCGACCGGCGCGTCATTTACATTCGTGACGGTGATGTTAACGGTAGCAGTATCGCTGCCGCCGTTCCCATCGCCAATCGTGTAGGTGAAGCTGTCAGTGCCGAAGAAGTTTGCATTCGGCGTGTAGCTTACCGATGTGCCGTTGTTGGTCACTGACCCGTGTGTTCCTTGCGTCGCTGAGGAAACAGTCAACGTATCGTTATCGGCGTCGGTGTCATTGCCGAGCACGCTGATGACGTTCGCGCCGCTGTCCTCAGCCAGCGTGGCGGAATCGTTTACAGCATCGGGTCCATCCGGAACATTTGTGACGGTGATGTTAACGGTAGCAGTATCGCTGCCGCCGTTCCCATCGCCAATCGTGTAGGTGAAGCTGTCAGTGCCGAAGAAGTTTGCATTCGGCGTGTAGCTTACCGACGTGCCGTTGTTGGTCACCGACCCGTGTGTTCCTTGCGTCACTGACGAAACAGTCAACGTATCGTTATCGGCGTCGGTGTCATTGCCGAGCACGCTGATCGAGTTCGCGCCGCTGTCCTCAACCAGCGTTGCCGAGTCGTCTATTGCATCGGGTCCGTCCTGAACATTCGTGACGGTGATGTTCACAGTGCTCGTGTTGGAGAACCGGGTGCCGTCGCTGGCGCGGAAGGTAAAGCTGTCCGAGCCAAAGAAGTTGCCGTTTGGCGTGTAGGTCACATCAGCCGTGCACGTG